>NZ_RCYB01000001.1 GCF_004168205.1 Catenibacterium sp. co_0103
TTTAGAAGCAGCACCGTTGCAGAGATGAGCCCTTTTGCGAATACTCTTACCAACTGGAAAAAAGAGATCATCAACAGCTTCATAATTGTGGATGACAAGGCAAACAGAAAGATGAACACTGCCATCGTTGAAAACAGAAACAAGTCCATCAAGCTCCTCAAGCATGCCTCAAACGGCTATCTGAACTGGGAGAGATTTCGCAATCGTATCCTTTATACATTAAATGAGGATACAACCTTCTATTACACAAGTATCAGAAAGGATGGTAAATAATATGAGTAAGGTGTTTAAGCTTATTGTTGATGAGAGTAATGAACCAGTAATACTTGAGGAAGATGAAGTTTTAGAGGATATTCTTATTCGTCTGGAGTCTATGTCTCACCGAATTGATGATATTCAGTATTCCCTAATAAAAAATAACGATGAAGACTCATCGTTAGATTTAGATATTTCTGAAATAGACTTCTAGACTATAAAGAAATAAGGGGTGAGATTCACCCCTTACTGCGTAATAATTAAAATTTAGGAAACCCCTAGTTATTTTAAATTACCAAAAAAAGAAGGTTATTTTTAACCTTCTTATCTTCTACCTGCTCCTGCATAGTGTGCAGAATAATATCCACTATTTAATGAAGAAACAACTACACCTGTCTTAGAGTTTGCAGCATGGATGAACTGTCCGCCACCAATATAGATACCTACATGAGAAATACCTGATTTATAAGTTCCAGCGAAGAATACTAAGTCACCAGCTGTTAAGCCATCCTTAGATACTCTTGAAGTTCCACTATACTGAGCTGCTGCAGTTCTAGGTAATGATTTACCATTCTGACTATATACCCAAGAAGTGAATCCTGAACAGTCAAATACTGTTGGTCCAGAAGCACCCATACGATATGCACAGCCGAGTCTTGAACGTGCTGTTCCAACGATACCACCTTGTGCAGCGCCTCCGCCAAGACCACCAAAGTTATAGCTTACGCCTTTGTTGCTCTTGTAGTTCTTGTTGTTAGTTTTTACTTGTACTACTGGTGCAGCAGATACATTGATCTTTGCACTTGTTTCAGATCTATTACCAGCATTATCAGTAACTCTGTAATAAACACGATAAGCGCCAGCTTTGTTTGTATTAACAGTTCCAGTAATTTCTACTTTACCTGTTACATCACCATCTAAGTTATCGATAGCTGATGCTAAGTTTGATTTAGGATCAAATGAAGTACCATACTTCACATCTACATTATCGCTTTTTAATGTAATTGCTGGTCCAGCCATATCTGCAACTTTTACTTCATAATCATTTGAAGTCTGGTTTCCAGAACTATCTGTTGCAGTTACCTTGATTGGCTGTGAATCAGTTAGATTTCTAGTATCTACATTACCTTCTACATTAACTGTAGGGTTCACATCATAGTTATCCTTAATATCAACATAATTGTGAATATCGAAACCATCACCATAGTTAACAGTGATATTACCATTCTTTAAATTCATTTCTGGCGCAATTGTATCACCAACATTGAATGTAAAGTCTTTTTCTGCTTTATTACCTGTGTTATCTTCAACAGTTGCATGGATTACCTGTTCACCTAAAACAGATGTATCTAAGCCACGATCGAAAGTAATGAAATCAGAAACATCACCATCTACATTATCAGTTGCTTTGATGTACTGTTTTAAATCATTGTTGCCATTTGCTTCAACATCGATTACATAACCATCATTATTTACTGATTCTAATGCAGGTGCTTCTGTATCAACAACTTTAACTTCAACTTCTTTAGTTGTTTCGTTGTTGAATGCATCCTTTACAGTAACATTAACTTTATAAGTTCCAATCTGATCCTTCTGATAAGAAGTATCATTAATTTCAGTTTTAATAACACTTACTGTATCTCTATTATCTGATACAGTGAAATCACTTGCTTTTAATTCTGTTCCGAATGGTACTTCAAGCTTATTTGAATGAACAATAGGTGCTGTTCTATCAGCTGCTGCATAACCTACTAATGCAAATGCTGAAATAGCGACTACTGGAATAAACATTGTCTTCTGAGTTTTAATACGATCTAGCATGAAATCTACAACTTCTTTAGTTTTCTTATCCATGTAATCCACTCCCTTTCTTTACGACAATGACTATTATATCACTCTGTACAAAAAAATAAAGAACTTTCTTAAGAAATTTTTAAGAAATATAAAAAATAGTTGAATATATCAACTCTTTTTTGATTAAGAATTATTTAATAATGTTGTAAGAATTATGGTATTAAGCACGTTTTTCTTTAAATGTTAAGGATAATGCTAAAGCGGTTACAATTAATACGGATAAAAACAAATAGAATGGTGTCATTGTAGAGAAGCTATCAATCAGTTTTCCACCAATTAACTGTACGACTGCAGCTCCAATTCCTCTACCTACTGTTGCCTGTAAGCCAAAAGCTGTAGAGACATACTTATCTTCTACAATTTCCATGATTAATCTTACTGTAATCATAGTAAAGAGAATAGTAGATAGGCCTTTGAATACAAATACTGCCACAATTAAATTTGGATTAGGTAATGTTGCATACCAAACAAAGTTGACTATAGACATGGCACATGCAAAGAGCATGATATGTTTATATGAGAACTTCTTAATAATAAAGTCAGTTGCAAGTATTGCAGGTACTTCAAATAATGTCGCAAATAACTGGTATGTACCTACCATGGATGCTGTTCCACCTACTGATTTAATAAATACTGAGATATAAGTGAAATTAGCTGTACAAGCGCCCCAGAAGAAGAAAGAGATTAATAGGAATATAATGTACTGCTTATTCTTAAAGAGGCTCTTATAGGCTTCTTTTGAGCTATATTCTACTTTTATTTCAGTCTGCACTTCTTCTGGATCATTGACTCTTAGAATACAGATAAGAACTGTTATTGTACCAAAGAGGAAAATAACAAAGATAGAAATAGGTGCAATCACATCATAAACTAAACCACATAACTGAGCACTAATGGCATAACCAACAGAACCCCATAATCTGATCTTACCAAAGTCATAAGGTGAAGAAACACCAATTCTGTCCGTTAATGGTGTCACTGCATTAAATAAGGCAAGAATAGTCGCACTAGTAATTAATAGAATAATTAGCTGATGTGAGAACATAAAGATAACATTCATTACTACTGTAATAAATAATGCTACTAAAGATACCTTTCTAGGTGAACGGAAGCGGTCTGCCAATGTTCCTAGATAAGGCTGAGCAAAGATTGAAAATAGTGGTGCTGATGAAGTAATGAGTGATATCTGTTGAGCATTAAAATGAATATCACTTAAATATAAAGCAAGCATTGCATTGTAACAGGCAAATGCAAAATAAAAGAAAAATGATGTACCAGCATGATACATATAGCTGTTCTTTTTCATGTTGTTCCCTCCAACGTTCCATTATAACTATATATTTAAAAAAATCTTCAATTTTTCATATAATGTAAGGGAATTGTAAAAAAGTCTAACTCAGTGAGTTAGGCTCGTTTATCAAAATCATGTCCTGGATCGAATGCTAACACATAGAATACACTGCCACAGTCCACTCCAAATAAGACAAACTTCTCTTTATTATATCACACTTAAGAGAACCATTATCTCCTGTCCAGAATGCGGCAGTAGAATGAATATTAAGGACTATAGAAAATGTAAAGTCATGCATAACATGATAAGAGGCAAGAACACTTTTCTAATACTTAAAAAGAGAAGATTAGTATGTCCTCAATGTAATAAGGTAGTGACAGAGGAAAACACTTCTACAGAGAAAAGTCATAGCAGATTATCTCAAACCTCAGAAATGAAAATCATGAATTAAAATCCGATCGGATTATTACAAAATCGTTCATGTTCTTTAGTGCTGGTATTGTGTTAAAGAGCAAGTTAATAATCTTACTTCTACTTTCATATTCAATCTTAAACACTTTATCTAAACGCTTCTTCAAATAATGACAAATAAAATTTTCAGCCGATAATTTAGGATAATGGTAACTGACTACTCCCACGGGCAAGCCCGTGGGGTTCTGATTGCCAAGTGTAGCTTGTAATCGTACATCATTTTCAGACTTTGGAGTTACAAGTGTAAATCTATTTGAATCAGAACTTTCACTACCAAGCAGTCCAGCGACCACATTAACGGTAAATTTCTACTTTCGCAAGGAAGTATAGTCAATCTCCCTGAATATGTTTTACGCTATCTTAATTCCGCTATTTAATACCTTGATCTCGTTAACCTTAATCCATTCGATTAGAGCTTTTTTTTGCTGTAACACTTATCAAATTCAGAAATACATTTGTTTTTATCTGTATCTTGGGTTCTGTAATCGTAACAGTATAATAGGAATGATGAATACCAGTCTCTTTGTGCCTCAGTACCATCTTGCAGCTTATACATTCGGTCAGATAGTCTCTTTTTAACACAGTCATCAACAGTATGGTCATATTGACTTGCTCTGTAATCATTAGATACTTCAATATATATATACCACCTGATATCTTGAATTTCTGTTCTACAGCAGCTTGAAACCCAGAAGGACATCTGTTCTTCATAGACCTGCCAAAACGTTTTTTCTTATTAAACTTACCCTTATGCTTAACTCAAGTAAAAATTATGTGGCTTTCATCCCATAGGCAAGCCTATGGGTTTTTCGCTACTAATTTATAACATCCTTTGTAATTTCCTCTTCTATTATTCTTTATATATACTAATCACATAACCGTCTCAATTTCTAGTTATATTTCCAATAATTGAACTATGTCTCTTCGAATATCCTTAACCTCTTAACAATCTCCTCCGGCTCTGGCAACATTGCTTTCATCGCTTCCGGTAACGTATTTCTTAACTGATATGTAGCCACACCTATCGGAGCATTAATATTCTTCAACGCATACTCTACATAAGTTTTATCCTTACTCTTGCAAATAATAATTCCGATTGACGGATTCTCATCTGGCAATTTGAGCTGCTCGTCCAACGTTGTCAAATACAACTGCATCTTTCCGGCATATTCTGCTTCAAATTCACCTATTTTCAACTCTATGGCTATCAGACTTCTCAACCTTCTATGAAAAAGTAATAAATCAATATACAAATCTCTGCTTCCTGCCATCAGATGATATTGATTTCCGATGAATGTATAATCTCCACCCATTTCTATCAAAAACGCTCTTATGTTATTTACCAATTGCATTTCTAATTCGTGTTCAGCGTATTCAGGTGACAATTCCGCAAAATCAAATATATATTCATCTTTTACCGCAAGCTTAGCCTGTACACTTTGCTCTACCGAAAGCGTTAAATCAAAATTCGTCTGATTCAACAAATATTTCTCATAGGTCTGTGCTTCGATAAAATTAGTTAAGATGCGTTTTGTCCATCCATATCTTTTCACCATCTGAATGTAAAATTCCCTTTGCAAAACATCCTTACACTTTTCCATAATAATGATGTTATTGCTCCAGCTAATTTCTCGCACCAATGGTGCGAGTTTTTCAGAATCACGGTAAGTTAAATAAAAATTACGCATTCGCCACAGATTGGCTGCTGAATATCCCTTTGCTCCGGGAAACTTTTTTTGCAATTCTGTTGAGAGTACTTGAACAATTGATTTTCCCCAATCATTTTCTTCCTGCTGTCTATAAATTTCTTCTCCAATTTCCCAATACAAATTTACAGTTTCTGAATTGATTGATTTCAGAACCTGATACTGCTTTTTATGGATCAAATCTTTTCAATCATCCATAAGTGGTTCATATCCCACAATTTCATTCTTTCCCATGCACTTCTCCATTTCTCGCACCATTGGTGCGAGTTTTATAATTCAACCAGCTTGATATCCTGTTTTTCTATTTCTTCACAAATCTCATGATTTCATACACCTCACTTTATACTCTACTTATTTATACTGCATAAAGCGGTTATTTTCTAATTCAATATATAAAAAAACTGGTACACGAGGTACCAGTTATGCCTTTCTTTTTGCAGCTTCTTGTCTATTCTTTTGTGCTTTAATAACTTTCTGTCTTGAGAATTCTTCTCTGTCCTTTTCATCCAAGGCTTCTGTAATCATCTTTACAGTCGCTTCAAAACGAGGGATAGAGATGTTCTGTAATGCGTTAGCACGCTTTTGTGTCTTACGAATATTATTCGCTAAACGATATACAGAGTTTTCTACTTCTGCAAGCTTTACTGTCATTTCTTTTACATGATAGAAACAGATATAAGCATAATCTACCTTAGAGTTCGCACGTTCAAAACCATAACCAACTCTTAATGGTGTTTTCTCATATTCAATCTTAGGTAATTCTACACCCATAACTGAACGATACTTGACACTAATACCTTCATCAATAGGTACACCTTCTACAACATCAGAAATAATACCTAAAGATTCATTTGCTTCACGTAATGCTGCATAAGCACGATCATAAGAATCAGTGATGTCATCACGGATTTCTTTTACATCATCAAGTAATGACATCATTTCTTTAATTAAGACATTTCTTTTCTTATCGAGCAGGTCATAACCAAGTCTAGCAAGTTCAAGAGACTTCTTGGTTGCCATCAAATTCCCTTTAGTAGGGACAACCTGATTAGCCATTAGTTACAGCGTCTTTCAATTCTTTGATGACTACATCTTCGTGTAAATTAAATTCTTTGACTGCTTTTTCATGATCATAGAATTTATCTACAACAGCATTATCAATACGGTCCAATGTATTCTTTGGAAGAACTGATAATAGTAACCATCCAAGGTCTAGGGTTTCTTCGATAGATCTATTTGTATCGAATCCCTGATTAAGGAAGTGCTGCTCGAAAAGACGACCAAATTCCATATATTTCTTATCAGCTTCTGATAATTCATCTTCACCGATAACTGATGTTAATGACTTAACATCCTGTACATGGGCATAACATGCAAATAACTGGTTGGCAACATCCTGGTGGTCAGCTCTTGTAAAGCCTTCACCGATACCATCCTTCATAAGTCTTGAAAGTGATGGAAGAACACCAACTGGTGGATAAATACCAGTCGCATTTAATTCAGGATCAAGAGTAATCTGTCCTTCTGTGATGTAACCAGTTAAGTCAGGAACTGGGTGTGTAATATCGTTGTTAGGCATTGTAAGGATTGGAATCTGTGTAACAGAACCCTTAGCGCCCTTTGCAATACCAGCTCTTTCATATAATGAAGCAAGGTCAGAATAAAGATAACCTGGATAACCTTTACGACCTGGGATTTCACCTTTACTTGAAGAGAATTCACGTAATGCTTCACAATAAGAAGTAACATCAGTATAGATTACAAGAACATGCATATCATGTTCAAATGCTAGATATTCAGCAGCAGTTAATGCACAACGAGGTGTTAAGATACGTTCGATGATTGGGTCATTAGATAAGTTCATGAACATAACTACTCTCTGCATAACCCCTGCTTCTTCAAATGATCTTCTGAAGTAGTTAGCTACGTCATTAGTAACACCCATTGCAGCAAAGACAACAGCGAAGCCTTGTCCTGCTTCATCGGCAATTTTAGCCTGTTTTACAATCTGTACAGCTAACTGGTTATGAGGTAAACCAGAACCTGAGAAGATTGGTAGCTTCTGACCTCTAATTAGAGTCATTAGACAGTCAATAGAAGAAATACCTGTGTTGATATAGTTTCTTGGATATACACGAGAAACTGGGTTAAGAGGCTGACCATTGATATCAGCACTCTTTTCAGCATAAATATCTCCAAGACCATCAATTGGTCTACCTGCACCAGAGAAGACACGGCCAAGCATTTCCATTGATAATGGTAATTCCATTGGATGACCTAATAGTCTTGTCTTAGTATTCGCAAGTGATAAAGCGTTAGTTCCTTCAAATACCTGAACAACAACTCTTTCACCTTCAATTTCTACAATACGACCAGAACGTGTTGAACCATCTTTTAACTGTAGTTCAACCATTTCATCATAAGATGCATCTTTAACGTGATCTAATACGACGAGTGGTCCATTAATTTCACTTAAACCTACATATTGAAGTGCCATGTTACCCCTCCTTAGTCAATAGATGCACAAATTGCATCAATCTTCTTATAATAGTAATCAAATTTACTTAAATCATTATTAGGTACATCATATTTCATCTTAACAACTTCATCGAAGATACCTGTTTCAATGATTGTACGAATAGGTTTACCCTGAGCAACAACCTGCTGACAACGGTTATTTAAGTAAAGGATTACTTCCATCATCTTAAGCTGTTTTTCAAGTGGTACATAAGTATCATCTTTATGGAAAGCGTTCTGCTGTAAGTAACCTACACGAACTACTCTGGCTACTTCAATAACAAGCTTCTGATCATCTGGTAAAACGTCAGAACCCATTAACTGTACGATTTCCATTAATTTAGTTTCTTCTGCAAGAATAGAAGCTAATTCCTGTCTATCTCTCATGAATTTAGGATCAACATTCTTTGAATACCATCTTTCAAGATCTGGAATATATTCTGAATAAGATAAGTTCCAGTTGATAGCGAAATAGTGTCTTGCATAAGCTAATGCTTTATCAAGAGCCCAGAATGTACGTACGAAACGTTTAGTATTCTGAGTAACTGGTTCTGAGAAGTCAGAACCCTGTGGAGATACGGCACCGATGATTGTAACTGAACCATTTGTGTTATTTAAGTTCTCCATATAACCAGCTCTTTCATAGAACTGAGATAATCTAGAAGGTAAGTAAGCTGGGAAACCTTCTTCTGCTGGCATTTCTTCAAGACGACCAGAGATTTCTCTTAAGGCTTCAGCCCAACGAGATGTTGAGTCAGCCATGATAGCAACATGGTAACCCATGTCACGATAATATTCAGCAAGTGTTACACCTGTATAAATAGATGCTTCACGGGCAGCAACTGGCATGTTAGATGTATTCGCAATGAGGACAGTTCTGTCTACTAATGGCTTACCACTCTTAGGGTCAACGAGTTCACGAAATTCTTCAAGAACCTGAGTCATTTCGTTACCACGTTCACCGCAACCTACATAGACGATAATATCGGCATCACACCATTTAGCAAGCTGATGCTGAGTCATTGTCTTACCAGTACCGAATCCTCCTGGGATTGCAGCTGTTCCACCTTTTGCGATAGGGAACAATGTATCGATAACACGCTGACCAGTAACTAGTGGCATACTGATAGGTAAACGTTTGTTGACTGGACGAGGTGTCTTGATTGGCCATTTCTGAGTTAATGTACATTCATGAGCTACACCTTCATCATCAGTGAAGACCATAACTACATCATTGATTGTATACTGACCATTTTCTTTTACTTCAGTAACTGTACCTGACATACCTGGCATAACCATACATCTATGTTCGATCATGTCTGTTTCAGGAATCTTGGCATATACAGTACCACCTTCAACATGGTCACCTACTTTAACAGTTAAAGTGACATCCCATAATTTCTTTGTATCTAGTGGTTCTACAGCACTACCTGTAGGAATGAAAGCACCACTTTCTTTTGCGATTTCTTCTAGTGGTCTTTCAATACCATCATAAATATTTCTTAAGATACCAGGACCAAGTGTTACAGAAATAGGCTGACCTGTTGGGAATACTGGTTCACCTGGTTTAAGACCTGTAGTTGTTTCATAAACCTGGATAGTAGTAAATTCTTTAGTAATAGAGATAACTTCACCCATTAATTTACTGTTACCTACATACACCATTTCAAGCATTGAAAAGGCATCTGTATCTTTTACTTTAACAACCGGGCCGTTGATTGAATAAATTAAATTTTCTTTCAACTTGTTTATCCCCCTTCTTTTATTTATTAATGATTAAACCAGAATGCTGGTTGAACCATTCTTTCTGATTCTTTAATGCGAATTCTAATGTTTCATCATGAACAATAGAACTTTCTGTGTTTTCAACAATTAAACCACCAATAGTGATATCTCCAGCTTTCACTTCAGCATCACCATAAGCAGCTTTTAAATCATCAGCAAGACCTAAGTCTTCTTCTTTTACATAAATAACTGAATGAGGCATATAATCACCTGCAAGTTTCTTAGCCTTGTTGACCATGAATTCTTTGTATTCAGGTGTTTTTGTAAATGCGACTAATTCTTCTCTCGCATTCTTGAAGATTGTAGCCACATACTCATCACGTTTATTAATAAGCTTTTTCTGTCTCTCAACATGGGATTCAGAAATTTCTGCAGCTGATTCTGACTGCATTTCATCTAATTCCTGTTTAAGTCTTAAATCTGCATCTTTCTTAGCTTCAGCACGCATAGAAGAATAAGCTTCTTCTTCCATCTTCTTTACTTCAGCCATGATTGCATCGACTTCTCTTTGAGACTGTTTTTCAATCTCATTCTTCATTGAGAGAAATACTTCTTGATTTTCTTCCATTGTATACTCTCCTATAGCTTAACGCCTATTGCCTCAGAGACATAACCATCGATGGCTTCACCAATCTTAGAGTGTCCATGACGGTCAGGAATCTCTGTAATAAGAGGCTTTGGCTGTTTTAATTTAATTTCTGAGATAATATCAGGACAAAGTTCAATTAACTTAGTAGTGACCAAGATAATTGCGACTTCAGGATCTCTCATCTTATTTTCAAGTAAGCTTAAGAAATCATGACGGGTATGAACAACTTTGCCTTCAATACCCACGAGTCTTAGACCAGTGAGGGTATCGATATTATCACTGATCAGAAAGAACTTCATAGTAATCTCCTATAGTGTGTTGATAATTAAGATTGAGATTAATAGACCATAGATGGCAACACCTTCACCTAAGGCAACGAAGATCAATGATTTACCGAAGTTTTCAGCATTTTCAGAGAATGCACCAATTGCAGCAGGAGCAGCAGCAGCTACGGCAATACCAGCACCAAGAGCAGATAAACCAGTTGCAAGAGCAGCACCAATGAAACCAAGACCCTGAGCGATAGAACCAGTCATCTTGTCAGCACCAGCAGCTAATACTGGGCTATTTGCATATGTAAGGAATAATACAAGTGCTACAGCACCAAAGAAACCACAGATATGAGTACCAAGACGCATTTTAGCGCTCTTAGCAGTAACTTTACCTTTGAATACATTTACTAGTGGTAAAGATAATAATACAACAATTAATGCAGGGATAATGAATGTTAAGATAGTAGTCATTTTTTCTTCCTCCGTTATTCTAGACTTTCTTTCATAGATACAAATGGTTTACCATTACCTTCATAGTAACGACTGAATAATTCATAGAATTCAAGACGTAATACCTGGATACCGACAATTAATCCTTCTAGACACATTACAAATGCGTTACCAATAATTAGAACGATAATATAACCGAATCCACCAACCATTTCAGCTAGTGTGTAAACAACAAGCATCATACCAGCGTGTGATAAGACGAAACCGCCGACACGTAGGAATGACATAGTGTTGGCAACAAATGTCAACAATACTTCGATCATTTCGAAGAATGATTCAGTAAAGAAGTTACCAAATCCATGTGGGAACATCTTCTTACCTTCAAGTTTGTAAGTAAGAGGTTCTTTTAAGAAGATCATTACAAGTGGGGCAATGATAAAGATTGCGACATAGATACCCATTGGGATATTTAAGCCAAGGTTTAATAACATATTCATTGCGAGTACTAATACTGCAACATAGAATATTAAACCAGCGACACCATTTTGAGAGAATAATAATTCTCCCCAATGTTTCTTCTTTAAATTTAAATAGATATTGAATAGGATTGAGATGATGATTAAACATACACCTACACCAATTGCAACACCTAATAGCGTCATAGTATTTTCAGATGCCATTGGTGCAAAGAATGGAACGAGGATTTCTTCTGATCCAAATACTGAACCAAAGATTACACCAAATATTGCAGATGAAATACCAATACGCATACCTACTTCACCAAGCTTCATGCCTTTTAATTTATAAGCAAGGAAACCAATGATTGAAAGCAGGATACCTTGACCAACATCGGCGAACATCATACCGAATAAGAATGTATATGTTACCGCAACGAAATTTGTTGGGTCAAAGTCTGTGTAAGATGGAACACCATACATCTCAACGAACATCTTGAATGGTCTTGAGAACCAGTTGTTCTTGAGTTTTGTAGGTGGATAAAGTCTTGAATCTCCCATTGCTGGTTTGATTTCAACATGCACCTTGTCCATCTGTTCAAGTTCTTCTTTTAAAGAGTGTGCATAATGTTTATCACAGAAACCATAGATAGCAGCATTGTTTCCAAATACCACGACATATCTCTGCGCTTCACTTGTCTTATTAAGTTCCTGACATGAAGCATAAATGATTGATAAATCTTTTTCTTTTTTACTGAATAAATCTCTTAATTTACCATCACATTTCTTGATAGAGGCTTCTGCAGTTGAATTCTCTTCTTCAATAATTTCTAATGATTCACTTGGAGTTCCATGAAGGAATTCAGGAATATGAATACGTTCAAAGAATAATGAAGAGAATATGTTATCTATTTCAGGAGCATTAGAAGGAGATGTTATATAGAAACAATAACATGTCTTTGCATCCTGATAGATTGATTTAAATAAGAATTCCTGTGAATCATAATAAGATAACTTATCAAGATTCATTGTAGGTAACTTACCAAATCTAACCTGAATATATTCGCTTGAGAAAAGGTCATCGAAGTCTATATCGAGATCCTTCATATATTTCAAGTACTTTTTGGCCTGATTGTTTTCATCAATCATAACCTGTAATTCATTTTTAACACGTGAGATTTTGTTTGCTTCATCAAGACATTCGCAGAAGTAATCATCTGCTTCTACAATATTGATGATCTGAGGCTTTTCTGATGTATTGATATGAATACCATACTTTTCAGTTGCTTCATCCATACGTCCTAATAAATCAGCATAAGGATTATCCTTATTCATGACCTTAAGACCTCTTACTGAATCCACAAACTTTGATGCTGGCTCTGGATGAAATTTTTCTGAATCAACAAGCTTAGATAATACTTCATCACTCATTGTTTCAGGGAATTCTATCTCAACGAGCTGCAGTTTTGAGATAGCCATAGTATCCTCCCTTCTATTGTTTCTTATCGAGCGCTTTCTTAATGAAGTTCAATACAATGCCTAATACAAGTACAACAACTAATGGTAAATAAGAGACATGCCAAGTTGTATCTACAGCAATTGCAACATAAGCAGCTACTGCAAGTCCCATGACGATGCCAACGACACCCTTGATAGAGAATACCTTATTAATCATTGATTGTTCGTTATAGATAGCTTTTACTTTACCAATGCAGAACTGTCCTACAATAAGTAAGAGAATCGCATTAATGAAGCGCTGATAACTAAATGCATCTGCAACAGGGATTACTGATGGATAAAGATGAATACTATAGAAAGCATCACCATAAATTAAACCTCCCACAAAAGATGCAATACCAAGAACATTAATCATCTTTCCTGAAGTTTTCTTTCTCATAAGTAATCCAAGTAATACAAGCACAACACCTAAACCAATATCACCTAGCATTAATGCAAATACTAAGATAAATAGTACTGCAGTTGCTAAAGTAGTATCCACATGATCACTCTGTTTAACTTTAGAGATCGCTTCAAATGGTTTAGCCCATGGATAGTTATTAGTAAGTGTTGGTGCAATAATCTGCTGATCACCATAAATATCTGCAGGCAAGTCCTGATATTCTACGTTGTACTTTTCAAAAGCCTTCTTAATATCTTTAGCGACTCTTACAGGTACAAATCCATAGATAGCATATTTAGATTGATAATCAACAACAAACACTTTGAATTCTTCAATTCTAGCAGCAAAAGTAAGATCAGCAAACATCTTTAATAATTCTTCTTCATGTGCATCTCTAATACCTTCTAAACGGCTGTCTGCTTTACGAATAGAAGCATTCATACTTTCAATTTCTTCTAGTAATTCCTTCTTTGCGTCTTCCATTCTACCATGAACGAAATCAGGAATTTCAATTTCTTCAAAGCCAACTGACTGGAAGATGTTATCTACCTTTAAGATAGCTGCCTTAGTTGTCATATAGAGACAATAAACACTTTTAGCATCTTCACCAAGATCTAAGAACATAATTGACTGTCCTCTATAGTAGTCAAGTTTGTCTTTGTTTCTTCTAGGAATACGGCCAAATCTTGCTTCCATATATTCGCATTCTTTAACCTCATCCATATTTAATTCTGTATTAGAAAGACCTTCTAGGATTTCATAAGCAGCCTGGTTCTGTCCACGTTCAGTCACAAATTCTTCTTTAATATCAAGATATTGCTTTACTTCTTTTGTCACATCATCGAGTGCCTTACGATAATCTTCTTTTGCGAAATGAATAGATCCTTCTTTTACACTTGATGTATCAAGCTTTACATGTTCAGCAAGCTCTTTTAATTCATCAAGCATGTTCTTATAATCCTCATCAGGTGTCATTGTAAATACATCTTTAACGTTATTTACAATCTTTGTAGCTGGCTGAGGATAAAAATACTTTGTTTCTTTTAACTGACATAAAACCTCTTTTAAGTATTTCTTATCAAAGGTCATGTCCAGCAATTCCATTTCTTCTATTGCCATGTTATTCCCCCTAGTAGATAAGCAGCTGGGCTATTTTTTCAGCCTCTTCACCATATCTTAAACCTTCAATGATATGTTTTAGATTTTCAACTTCATTTTCGAATACAATCAGATATGTCATGTAAACCATGGCAGCATCTGTAGTAAATCTCATATATCTCTTTGCAAGATTATATTTGATTTTATCTGTATAGTATTCAATATAAACGAATTCCTGATCATCCACATATAACTTGTAAGGTGATGAAGCAAGCTTTTTTAAGAACTCCTCTGCATCTTTTGTTTCAATCAATTCATTCATTACTGATTGTGGAATACGTGAGTAATCCAAGATCAACTGTTTCTTGATTTGTTCAGGCTTAGAATTAAAGAATCGTTTAAATCTATAGATCTTCGTAATATTTTCTAACTCAATCTGAGTATAGATCATAGTAAGTAGATCCTTCTGTTTTTTACCTTTAAATGTAGATTTCACTGTTTCAACGAATAACTTATAGTAAGCACGTTTGAAATCAAGTTCCATCATGTTTGTATCGATCTTCTCATCATCTACAGGCATATATTTCTGTAATATATGGTAATAACGTGTTTTCTCCATATATCTTAATAATGATGGATAATCCTCAATACTTAACAAGCCATAAAGATCAAACGTTGAATAACGAGGTAGGTATGAAGGTATATCTAATTCAGAATTCAATGTTTCATCACTATTGAATAAACGTACTTTACTCAATAGTACAGCTATTTCACGTCTAATAATACCTAGCTGATAAAACTTCTGGTCACCCTTAGGTGCATAATGAATCAATCTTATAGCACGTAAGAATTCCTCTTCATCAAGAAGTGATTCCAACTGTCCTCTATGAATGTTTGTTTCTTTCAAACCTTCAAGAATAGGACCATATGCTGTTTCACTCTTTAAGTAACTGACAACATCGTTGACAGTTCTTTTCTTTAAAAGTTCATCATAGCTTTCAGGAGTGAGATGTTTACCATACATAGATCTTGCTTTAGCAAGAACTGCATTAGATGAAAAACTCATAATCTCACCTCTAAACTTCTTTACATCTGTCTACGATAGATGCAACCCACTCCTCCTTGTGGGCTTCATAAAGGCTGGTGATCTTCTCAACAGAAGAATTGTAATCCTCTTCATTCTTCTTCTTTGTTGCGTCAATTCTTTCCTGTAACTCTTTCTTCTTTGCATCAAGTGTAACCTGATACTCTTTAACGAAAGAATCGTAGATTTCCTTCTTCTTACTGTTCATATCTGCAGTTGTATCCTGTCTCTTCTTTTTGGCATCTTTTACAGCCTGAGCACATCTGTGGTCTACAGCTATGATATCAAGAATCATTTTATCCAATCCACATACCTCCTTCTTTTTGATTCTCTAGGATAATACTCCTAAAAATTTTAAAATTCAACCAAAAACAATTCATCGTGATAAAAAAGCGTCATCTATATCAAACAGACATATTCAGACATATCAAATGTATATGTATCATGGTTGATGAATCCATTATACTCTTAATTTTGTAAAGCGTTAACATGTTTTTTTGTGAAATAACGAACATAATGGATATCTTTTTTAGGAAATAGGCAATATGACCATAAGTCATTTATTTCATACCTATTTTCTGCATTAGTTATACACCTATCGTATGAATGCAACAATAAACAAATATCCACCTTTGTTTAATGTAAGCGTTTTATGTCACTTTACTATGGCTTTTTTTATCTATTTTCCTTATTCTTATATATATATATATAGGAGAGAAAAAGATGAAAATTTTGGCGAGTGATTTTGATAATACATTATTTTTTAGTGATGGTGTACACAAGGAAGATGTAGAAGCGATTCGTACATTCCAGAAACAGGGAAATCTATTTGGATTATGTACAGGAAGACAGTTAGAAGGAATTAAATATCCTTTTGGTGGGGATAGAGAGCATCCATTAACTGAGATAGACTTTGATTTCTATATTACTTTAAGTGGTGGTGTGATCTTTAATAAGAAAGAAGAAATCATTTTTGAGAAATCAATTCCTATGAATATAGTAAGAGAAATCTCAGAAGCGATTCCTGCACATATGTCTATTGTATATAAGGATGAGATTTATATGTATCGTCCAGAAGATGAAAGCTGGGGAATTACTATTGATTCTTTGGATGAACTTACATTTAATGATTCAGACGCATTCTCATTTCATTTTCCTGAAGGGGATTTAGAGGATGCGAAAAAGGCCATGGATTATATTAATGAATATTATAGTGATACATGTGCGGCATTCCAGAATAAAAATCATGTGGATGTATGTGGTGTAGGATGTTCTAAGGGAACAGGAGTTAATCATGTTGTAGATTATTTTAATATTAATGAGAGTAATGTATATGGTATAGGAGATTCATGGAATGATCTTCCTTTATTAGATAGTGTCAAACATGGTTATACATTTACTTATGCCCTAAATGAACTTAAAGATAAAGCTGAAAAGGTTGTAGAAAGCTTAAGTGAAGCTATTCAGGATATTTTAAAAGAGGATTAATTCCTCTTTTTTTGTTTAATTTCTAAATATTCTAATATTTATCGCATATTATACAAATTTTAACTCATGGATAATTGACAGCATTATATGAATATGGTAAATTTTATACAATTCTAATACTATTGGGGAGGAATTTTAAATGATTATTGGTGTTATTGGTCTAGGAACTGTTGGTTTCGGAACTGTAGATATTCTTACAAAAGAAAAAGAAAGACTCGAAAAAACAATTGGGGAAGAAGTAGTCGTTAAGTACGGTTGTGCACTTGAGGATGTAGACCTTCCTGATGGTATTATTTATACACAGGATTATCATGAAGTCATCAATGATGAAGATGTGGATGTTGTAGTAGAACTTATTGGTGGTAC
This sequence comes from Catenibacterium sp. co_0103, assembly GCF_004168205.1. Taxonomy (GTDB): domain Bacteria; phylum Bacillota_I; class Bacilli_A; order Erysipelotrichales; family Coprobacillaceae; genus Catenibacterium; species Catenibacterium mitsuoka_A. Next base: position 17,582 of record NZ_RCYB01000001.1, read on the forward strand.
TACTATCGCAAAGAAGATCATCTTAGATGCATTAAATAAGAAGAAGCATGTAGTAACTGCAAATAAAGCTCTTATTGCCCATGATGCGAAAGAACTCTTTACTGTTGCCAGAGAAAATGGTGTCAACCTTTATTATGAAGCAAGTGTTGGTGGAGGTATTCCAGTTGTTGTACCTGCTAAGGAAGATCTAGTAGCAAACAATATTAATAAGGTTGAAGGTATCTTAAATGGTACAACCAACTTCATTCTCACTTTAATGGAAAGAGATAATCTTGATTTTGAGGAAGCATTGAAGATTGCTCAGAATCTTGGTTATGTAGAAGCCAATGCTGCACTAGATTTAGATGGTTATGATGCAGCACATAAAATTTATATTCTTACTATGAATGCTTTTGGTACATTCTTTGATTTTGATAAGATCAAATGTACTGGTATTCGTAATGTCACTAAGAAAGATATGGATTATGCAAAGAAGCTTGGTTATAGAATTAAGTTGATTGCGATGAGTAAAAAACTAGAAAATGGTTTAGGTATTGATGTATCTCCTACTCTCGTTCCAATGAGTGAAATTGTAGGTAATGTCATGGATGCTTATAATGTAGTAGAAATTACATGTGATTATCTAGAAAACGTATTATTCTATGGTAAGGGTGCAGGACGTTATGTCACTGCAAGTGCTGTAGTGGCTGATATTATTAAGACAGCTAAGAAAGATGTATGGACACATGATTATGATTATACTGAAAACGTCTATCCTATTACATCTTCTAAGTATTATGTAAGAAGTGAACAGCCACTCAATTTAAATTATGATGAATACTATTCATTTGGTGAAGATCATATTTATATTACTGATAAAGTAGAACTTAAAGATTTAGAAGACGCTTTAAAGGATACTTCAGCAACATATTTCAAAGTAAGAAGCTAAAAGGTGGGATTTAACCCACCTTTTTTAGTATGTTGATATTCTCTTTTGCATATAGATAGAATGATAGAAGAATAAGAAGTGTAGAGATAATTGTAAGAACAATAGAAAAAGTATAGGAAATCTTATAGAAGACAATATGCACAATAATCATAAAATCTAACATGCATGTAGCAACTTTACCATGCCACACTGCCCCATTTACTTCTCCTGTTTTTTTAATAACAACCATACCAATACAACTCATAAACAGTTCTTTAATAAGAATGCATATGAAAGGAATAACAAGCCATCTAAAGCGTGTCATAAGACATAGAAGTACTACTGCTTGGGTTGCTTTATCCGCTACAGGATCAAGTATTTTACCTAGATCACTCATCATATTAAATGTGCGAGCTATATATCCATCTAACAAATCAGACAGGCCTGATATAACCAATAATATTCCTGTTAAGACATAATCCTTTTGGTTTATATACATATATACAATTACCGGCAACAGCAACAATCTGAACATAGATAATATATTAGGTATTGTGAATATATTCTTATTTCTCATTCTATCACTTCCTTATTATTAATACTAAAGTGTATAGCATGAATTATCAATATAAAAGAGGCAGTTGCCTGCCTCTTTGTATGTTATTTAAGTGTTACATATTTGAATACGTATGGAGTACTTACTGTATTATGAACTAATCCCTTAACGTTCTTAGCCTGTAATGCAGCTGTACCAGTTTGAACAACTGGAATATTTGGCATATCGTCCATCATTACTTTTTCAGCTTCAAGCAATTCATTCCAACGTTTATTTACGTCAGTTTCATTTTGAGCCTGTTTTAATAATGAGTTGTACTGCGCATTTTCCCATTTACCATAGTTGTTTGAGTTACTGCTTGCAAGAACGTTTAAGAAAGTAGTTGGATCAGCATAGTCTGGAGCCCAACGAGTGCAGGCAATCTGGAAGTTACCACTTGCTTCTCTGTTATAGATTCTGTCTTTCTTAACAGTAGCTACCATGTTAACTTTTAAGCCCTTTAACTTAGTAAATGAACCCTGTAAGTATTCTGCGAAAGTATCCATTGGAGATTCATCAGTACCATATAATAAATCAACTGTGATTGTATCAGTACCTAATTCTTTCTTAGCAGCATCTAAGTATTCCTGTGCTTTCTTTACATCATAGTCTGTATATTTACCAGATTCTTCACGGAAATCCTTACCTGAAGGGCTCTTACATAACTGAGCTGGTACAAAACCAGTAGCTGGCTGTGAACCATCTTTTAAGATGTTATCACATAAATCTTTTCTATTGATTGCATAAGATAATGCATGTCTTAAGTTTTTGTTTGCGGTAGTATCTGCTTTGAAGTTACAGATTAAGTAAGCAAGATATCCTTCTCTGATAGCCTTGAAAGTATCTTTACCTTTATACTTATCTACTAATGTAGAATTGATTGTAGCATAATCAACTTTACCATTATCGAAGTTCTGAGCAGCAGTCTTAGGATCCTGTACTAAGTACATTTCTAAGTTCTTAGTCTTAACAGACTTTGCATCATAGTACTTATCATTCTTAGTGAATGTAGCCTTGTTACCCTTGATCCACTTAGTCATCTTATAAGCACCATTACCTAAAATATATTCAGGCTTAGTTGCATAGTTCTTACCACATTTTTCAACGAACTTCTGGTTCTGTGGGAAATAACATGGGAATGACATTAAACCTACAAAATATGGAACATTCTTTTCAAGATCAACGACAACAGTCTTGTCATCTGTTGCTTTAATACCAAGTGTGTTTAACTGTTCATCAGTTGCAGTAGTACCTAAATCAATTAAAGAATCAGCATTCTTAATTGAAGCACCTTCGCTACCTAACATATAAGCGTAGTTACCTGCATTCTTGATGATTCTGTGCCATGAGTATACGAAGTCCTGCGCAGTAACATCATCACCATTAGCCCATTTAGCATCTCTTAAATGGAAAGTATAAGTTAATCCATTGTTGCTTACATCCCAGCTCTTAGCGATACCAGGGATTGTGTTGCCCTTCACATCAACAGTTGTTAAACCGTCTGTGATGGCAGTGATTGCATTGAAAGACATTGCATCATCAACGACTGTGCTATCCATACCAACGATATCTGTATCATTCGCAAATCTGAATGTATCAGTATCTGTCTTAGAACCACAGCCAGCAAGCATACCTGCAGCAGTAGTTAATGCAAGCAATACCTTTACTGTTTTACCTGTTTTCATTAATTTTCCCTCCAAAATTTATTATTAATGTTAACAATTGTGTAGTTTACGCTTTACGTCAGATATAGTCAATCGTTTTGTACATTTTATTTGTAAATATATTAAAATTTCATTGCATTTTAGTAATATCAGAAATATCGTAAATGTTTAATCAAAACACAAAAAAAAGGAGACAGCATTTCTGCTATCTCCTAGGCCACTCTGTTTTGACACAAAGCAGAGGTTATTTTAATTTAACATATTTGAAAGTATATGGAGTTCCTACTGGTACCACTACCAATCCTTTTACGTTCTTAGCCTTTAATGCTGCAGCACCCTTTTCGAACACTGGGATATAAGCCATATCTTCCATCATAACTTTTTCAGCCTGGATCATTAAATCCCAACGCTTAGTTAAATCTGATTCTTTCTGGATCTGTTCCATTAATGCATCAAACTTAGCATTAGCATATTTACCATAGTTGTTTGAGTTATCAGTTAAAGCTAAGTTTAAGTAAGTTGTAGGATCTGCGTAGTCTGGTCCCCAACGAGTACATACAACCTGGAAGTTACCATTTGCTTCTCTGTTATAGATTCTATCTTTCTTAACAGTTGCAACCATGTTTACCTTTAAGCCTTTTAACTTAGAGAATGAACCCTGTAAGTATTCAGCCATAGTATCCATTGGTGATTCATCAGTACCATATAATAAATCAATAGTGATTGTATCTGTACCTAATTCTTTCTTAGCTGCATCTAAATATTCCTGAGCTTTCTTCTGATCATAGCTTACATATTTATCTGCATCATCACGGAAGTCTTTACCAGCTGGGCTAGTAGATAACTGAGATGGAATGAAACCAGTCGCTCCTTTAGAACCATCTTTTAATACGTTTTCACATAAATCTTTTCTATTGATTGCATAAGCTAAAGCTTCTCTTACGTTCTTATTAGCAACAGTGTCGTTCTTGAAGTTTAACTGTAAGTAGAATAAGTAACCTTCATTGAAAGTAGTGAATGTATCTTTACCTTTATACTTATCTACTAATGTAGAGTTGATTGTAGCATAATCAACTTTACCATTATCGAAGTTCTGAGCAGCAGTCTTAGGATCCTGTACTAAGTACATTTCAAGATTCTTAGTTGCTACTGTTTTCGCATCATAGTACTTATCGTTCTTAGTGAATGTTGCTTTGTTTCCCTTAACCCACTTAGTCATCTTATAAGCACCATTAGATAATGTGTATTCTGGCTTAGTACCATAGTTCTTACCACATTTTTCAACGAACTTTTCGTTCTGTGGGAAGTAGCATGGGAATGCCATTAAGTCTGTGAAATATGGAACTTTGTTTTCAAGTTCTACTACTAAAGTCTGATCATCTTTAGCTGTAACACCAAGAGTAGCCATCTGTTCATCAGTTGCATTAGCACCTAATTCCATAAGTGCATCTGCGTTCTTAACTGAAGCACCTCCGCTGCCTAACATATAGGCATAGTTACCAGCATTTTTGATGATCTTACGCCAAGAATAAACGAAGTCATTTGCAGTAACCTTATCACCATTTGACCACTTTGCATTTCTTAAGTGGAATGTATAAGTCTTACCATCATCACTTACATCCCAGCTCTTAGCAATAGCAGGTGCAGTCTTACCTTTTTCGTTAACGGCTGTTAAACCATCTGTAATAGCGTGAACTGCGTTGAATGACATACCATCATCAACAACTGTAGAATCCATACCCTGGATATCTAATTCACTTGCAAATCTGAATGTATCAGTATCTGTCTTAGAACCACAGCCAGCTAACATTCCTGCAGCAGTTGCAGCGGTAAGCAATACTTTTACTGTTTTACCTGTTTTCATATATTCTCCTCCTGTAGTATTTGTTTTCTACTATGGTGATTAGTTTAGTCTAAAAATTGTATACTGTCAACATAATTTCACACAAATTTTTGTATTTTAGTGACAATTCTCATTTTTATTACTGTATTTACTAAATTCTAAACATGTGTGTCTATTTTTTAGTAACTTTTTATCACTTTGATAATAGATTGTACTAAATTCTGTACAATATTTTAAATTGTAAAGGACGTATATACAAAAAATGAACAATACAATCCTGTATTGTTCATTTTTTGTGTTTTCTATTTTTTTAACTTATTTTGATAGTCTTGCAGGGCATCTGTAGCATAAGATCTTGCATTAGATTCGTTGATCTGATTGTAGTATTTTGCCTTATTTGTAACTTTGGTAGAGAATTCTTTCTTATAAGTGTCAATGATACGATAGTCAAACAACTTACTATAATCACTGCTCATTGTGTCATAAGATTCTACAAGGGCATATTCATAAGCATGATATGAACTATGAAGCAATGCCTCTAGTAGAGTTGTAGAAGATGCATGATCTAATTGACTGATATCAAAAGTAATTTCTTTTGATTTATTATTATACTGACAACAGGCATGTGTTAAGTGACTTCCAGCCCCTACTTTGATTCTTGCAGATATACCGAGATAGTCTCTTTTGTTATTACATATAGTCTGCAATGTATTGAGCTTCTCTTTACGTGTGAGTTTAGACCAGTTATGTAAGTTTTTAAGTGATTTTTCATCATATTTTCTCATATAGACATCTATATTATTTGTAATCTTTGTAGGTGATTGAATGATAGAAGAACCAAACAAAGTAAAACTTAATACAATGACAAGTGATAAGAGAGAAGCTAAACCAATCACAAGCTGTAATTTTTCAAAGAGTGAGTTATAGTTTCTTCTTTTTACTTTATAGAAATAAAATCCTACATAAACTAAATCAAGACCAATAAGTAATACCCATACTATTCCTAGCGGTATAGGAAGAAGTAACATATAGGCAAGTGTTGTATAGATACCAAAAGGTATGAGTACGTTTGTCGCAATGCTTAAGTAGTTTCTTCTATCATCCTTTTCAAAGTAGATGAGTCCAAAGCTAAGTACTGTAAGCAAGAATAATACAAGCTTAGATTGTAGTAACGAACAGCCCGGAATCACTTTAAAGATAAATAAACAGAATATAATGAGAGTAACACAATATGCAATGACTGCCCTAATAATGAAATTTTTAAGTGTAAATGTATTATGTTGTTTCACACTTTCCCCTCCTAATATTAATTATATTGTAAATACAAGTGAAAAAGAAGCCCAAAAGAAAAGCCAGAGAACCGGCTTAGACATTCGTGAGTTTTTTCTTTTTTACAACTAAATAGGCAATCACAATGGATGCAGAAGTCACTGCCCAGCTGATTGGGTAGACAACTAACACTGACTGGAATGTATGGATTCTTGCGAAGGCAATAAAGATCCAGGCAAGTCTTAATGCACATGTGAAGATGATACAGAGTACTGTAGAGATCATTGGATTTCCTAGTCCTCTGAGTGCACCTGACATGATTTCTATAGTCATATTGAGTACTTCAAATGTGACTACAATAGAAATACGGATACAGGCTATTTTCACAATGGTAGGATCTGATGTAAAGATTCCTGCTAGGACTGGTGAGAATGATACGAAGAGTGCACTGATAGCACCTGTAAAAAGTGCACCAAGTAACATACACCATCTAATAGACTGGATACATCTTTATTCCTTGTATTGCAGCAGGAATACCTATAATAAGTATTTCTTTTGTATAGACCCATTCCATCTTCATATTGTCTAATCTAACCTGCAAAGCGCCTTCTTCTTTATACAGAATTCTAAAGAGTAATAAAGAACTAGTTGCATCAGCAATCGTAGTAGCCAAGGCTACACCTGCGACATCTAGCTTAAATAAAATGACAAATACTAGATTCAATACAACATTAATAGTACCTGAAACAATTAAACAGTAGAGTGATCTTTTGGTATCTCCACCCGCTCTTAGTATGGCAGATTCAAAGTTATAGATAGTTAAGAAGAACATTCCTATAAAACATACTCTTAAGTAGAGTACTGCAAGAGGTAGTACTTCTGTTGGTGTAGACATGAGTTCTAATAATGGACGAGCAATGATTTCTCCAATAATAGATACAATAAAACCAGTAATAATAGATAATACAAGTGCTGTATGTATGGCCTGATTGGCTCTATCTTCTCTTTGTGCTCCTAAGAAACGTGAAATAATCACATTAGCTCCTACTGAGAAACCTACAAAGATTGTGATAAATAGATTAGTGATTGGGGCCGTACTCCCTACTGCCGCTAGTGAATGACTTCCTGAAAACTGTCCTACAGTCGCTACATCACAGGAATTGAATAACTGCTGAATAATACTTGTAGCTGCTAAAGGTAATGCGAATGCAAGGATCTTATCCCATAATGATCCTTCTAATGGATTAATTCTTTTAGCCATAATTCCCCCCCTTCTTGCCTATTCTATCTTTAAAGCACGCTTTAAGCTCAATACTATACTTATTTATTTTTTATGATGCATTATTTCACAATTAGAAATCATTTTCCTATATAATTAATATGAAAGGAGGTATCACTATGAAGAAACTATTTAAATTATTATTATCGTGTATGGTAGTGTTTGGTTTAAGTGCATGTGCCAACAATAATAAGGATACAGGACAGAGTAATCCTACTAAACAAACTGATACACCAACACAAACAGAACAATCAATTGATGAAACATTCTATAAGGATTTTAAAACAGCATTAGAAGAAAGATGGAAAATAGAAGAAAATGATGCAGAACTCACTACAGAAATCTATACTCGTTATGTAGATACTGAACTTAAATATCTAAGCAAGTATGAACGTAAAGAAGATTCATTTAATAATCATGAAATTGGTGAAGCAGCTGAAGATTATGTAGAAGCCTTAGTTGAAGGTAAACAGATGGCTTATCTTATCGATAAGGATAATGCTAAATGGCAACACGAGTATGAGGATGAAGTATTCGAAGAAAGTACTGAAGCTATTTATAAGTTGAACGCTATAAAGAAGATTACTTTTGAAAATGAAGAGAACCAGAAGAAGTTTGATCGTCTTGTGAAATATGGTGAAGAATATAGTAAGAGGGATGACTAATGGATAATATTGTCGTATTGAATGATAATGATGGAAATGAATTAGAGTTTGAATATCTTGATTTAATTGAACATAATGAAGAAACATATGTTGTTTTATTGCCAGTAGATGAAGAATCAGATGAGGTAGTGATCTTGAAATGTGAAGAATCAGAGGATGATTCTGATGAAGAAAACTATCGTTCAGTAGATGATGAAGCACTACTTAATGAACTATTTGAAATCTTTAAAGAAAAAAATGCAGATAAGTTTGATTTTGATTAAGAACGAGGGGCACCTGATGGTGCCCCTTTATTGTGCTTCTAATTTTAATAACGCTTCTTTTCTATCAATACCACCTGCATAACCTGTTAAGCTTCCATTACTTCCTAATACTCTATGACAAGGCACTATGATACTTATTCTATTATGTCCTACTGCTCCTCCTACTGCCTGTGCAGAGAATCTTTTAACACCTCTTCTTTGTGCTAATATATTTGCTATTTCTCCATAAGTCATTGTATGGCCATAAGGAACATCACATAAAATTTCCCATACTTCTTTTTGGAAATCTGTACCTATGAAGTGAAGAGGAAAATCAATGGATGGCTGTTCTTTCTTAAAATAGAGATCAAGCCATTTTTTTACTTTTAGAATAAGTTCTGTATCTTTTTCTTCATAAGGTTCTTTTAATCCTGATGCATAATACTTCTGATTCTCAAACCATAAGCCATATACACCTATTTCATCTGTCGCAATAAGTATATCTCCTAGAGGAGATTGATAGTGTCCGATATAAGTCATATGAAATCCTCCATATGTCTATCATACTAAAAAGAATTCCTTAGTTGAATTGTTTATGCTTATTTTCAATAAAGTCATGGTACCACTTAAAACTATCCTTCTTATATCTCTTATAAGTACCCTGACCTAGATTATTGGCGTCCACATAAACAACGCCATAACGTTTCTCCATTTCACAGCTTCCTGCAGAAACGATATCAATCACACCCCACATGATATAGCCAATAACGTCTACACCATCATCAATCGCTTCATCAATTTGTTTAAAGTGCTGTTCAAGATAATCTATTCTATATGGATCATGAATCAAACCATCTTCCATAATATCATGTGCGCCAAGTCCATTTTCACATATAAAGACAGGTTTCTGTGTTCTATCATACATCTTGTTCAACATGATTCTTAGTCCTACAGGATCAATCTGCCATCCCCAGTCACTTGCCTTAAGATGAGGGTTCTTTGTAGATACAACGAGATTACCCGCAGTCTGTTGACCATCTTCCTTACATGTTGCGATAGAACTTGAATAATATGAGAAGCTGACAAAGTCACATGTATATTTTTTAAGTAATTCTGAATCTTCTTCTGTAACAGTTAGATGAATATCATTTTCTCTAAAGAAACGATCCATATAGCTTGGATAATGACCATTCGCTAGTATATCTATCGCAAACCACTGATGGATTTCTTCATCTCTGACTGCTTTTAAGTTATCTTCTGGAGTAGATGTAAGTGGATAATAACAGAAACATGCCACCATACAGCCTGATTGACTCTTTGGAGAGAGTTTTTTCGCAATCTTAATTGTCTTAGCACTTGCTACAAATTGATGATGTAATGACTGGAATACGAGTGTCTGATTATAAGGCTGATCCTTTTCTTTTACTAATCCTACACCATTATAAGGACTAAAGTATCCAGCATTTATTTCATTAAATGGGAGGAAGTAATCAATATATTCTCCCCAGTTTTCAAATACAACTGTCGCAAATCTTTCATAGAATTCAATCAGTTTTCTATTTGTCCATCCACCATAATGTTCTACTAGGTATAATGGAACAGCATAATGATTCATTGTGAGAAAGATCTTCATACCCGCTTTATGTACTTCTTTGAAGATATGATCATAGAACTTAATTCCCTCTTCATTAGGTGTTTCTTCATCTCCATGAGGATAAAGTCTTGCCCAGCTGATTGAGAAACGATAGATATCAATACCTAATTCTTTAAGTAAGGCAATATCTTCATCAATATGATGGTAACCATCACTACCCTGTCTAAATGGGTAGTGTCCTATTCCTTCACATTTCTTTGCTTCATCAATAATATCTTGTGTAAGTAATCTTGTAGATGTTGTCGCATCAGATGTTCTTTTTAGATAGGGTCTACAATCTTGTGTATCTAAGCCTTTACCGCCTTCTTTATAGCCACCTTCATACTGGCTGCTGGCAGTGGCTCCACCCCATAATATATCTTTTGTCTTTTTCATAGTTTCCTCCTTTATTAAAAAAACTAAGGTTTTCACCCTAGTTTCTTCGCAAGCTTGTAAGCACCATATTCCGGTGTATGGATAGGTGAAATAAGATAATCTATTGTTTCATTCAAAACAGGTAGAATATAGTGAGAAGCATGATCAAATACACCTCCAATATAAGAAATACGAGGTGTTGAATCATGTTGTTTTAAAAGTGTTTGTATAAGTGAACGAATTTCTAATGCTGTCTGTTTATATATTTCTATCGCATAAGGATCTCCCTGATTGGCAGCTAATCCATTGATATAAGCATAGGATGCAGTAGATGTACGATTTAGATGATTCATAAATGTGATAATATCATAATCAATATCTAGATGACATTCTTCCATAACAAGATCATAAAGAGCTGTCTTTTCTAGTCTGCCATCTATTTCTTTACAGAATGTATTAAACATCTTCTTCGCAATCCAATAAGCACTGCCTTCATCTCCTAATTGATAACCCCAGCCTCCACAACGTGTGAGCTTATTATTCTTAAGTGATAAGGCAATACTGCCTGTTCCTGCAATGACCACAATGCCATCATGCCCATCTAACGCACCTTCTATCGCAATTCTTACATCACTTTCTACGACAAAAGGTCGATTTCCAAATGCTTCTTTACATATATATTCTATTTTGTCTCTTAGTTCTTTCTGTTGGCCATATCCTGCAAGTCCTGCACCAATAATGGCAGTATGATCAGGATCTAGCTGATTGACACCATCTCTTAATATTTCAATAGATTGATCTTGTGGCTGAGTTAAAACATGTACTGTAGGAAGTATTAGTTCTTTTAAACGTATTCCGTTCTCATCAAAAAGAACCATCTTTGTTTTTGTACCTCCGCCATCTATACCTATATACAACATTTCTGTTACCTCTTAATTTTCAGATGCTTCGTTTGCCTTTTCTTCTTCTAATAATTTATTATCATACATCTTAAAGAATGGATAATACATAATAACTGAAAGTATAATTAGTACAATACTTAATACTGCCGCTCTCCAGTCACCACCACATGCAAGATATGCACCAATTGGGCCAGGAAGTGTCCAAGGGGCAATAGTGACTGCACAGTTTACTAAATGCATAGCTGTTGCAATCCAAGCAATAGTTGCAAGAACTAATGGGACTAAGATAAATGGAATTAACAACATTGGATTTAATACGATTGGTGCACCAAAGATCATTGGTTCATTGATATTGAACAGTGAAGGAAGGATAGTTGTTCTACCGAGTGTTTTACCATATTTACTCTTAGCTGCAAAACAGAATAGAATCGCAAGTCCTAAAGTAGCACCAGAACCACCAATATGGACAAACCACTGTAAGAACGGTTCTACACCAATATGAGTGGCAGTCTTACCTGCTGCAACTGCTGCAGTATTCTGATCTAATAGAATTAACCAGATTGGTCTAGCAAGTGAGCTGACAATAGAGTCACCATGAATACCAAATGACCAGAAGAACATGATTAAGAAAATAATGAGTAATGTAGAAGGTAATGTATCAGTCGCATTGACTAAAGGTTTAATAAGGTCACCTACAATGCTGTGAACATCTACACCTAACCACATAGTGAGTGTAGAAATACCTAAGATAATGATAATAGTAGGTGTCAATGATTCAAATGATCTTGCGACTGCAGGTGGAACAGCTGCAGGCATAGTGATCTTTAATCCTTTTACCTGTGTAAAACGATATACTTCTACACCAATAAAGGCAGAAATAATACCAATAAACATACCTGCTGAACCTAAGTGTTCTGCAGGAATAACATAACCAGATGGGAGCTGCTGTAAAAATGCATTTAATTCAGCATTCTTAGTGGCAAGAGCTGCGATTGAATCTGTGACATCTGGAATAGATGCTGGTACAACTGTAAGCAGGAATGTAAGTTCTGCCATAATTGCACCACTTAAACCATCTAAATCATATGATTTAGCTAAAGAGTAACCAATACCAAATACAGCATAGAGTGTCATGATATACATTGACATTCTATAAGGTAAAAGAATTGCGACTGCATTTGCTTTAATGAATTTTGCGAGTGCCCAGTCTGCAGGCATCTGGTTGTAAGAAAAAGCAACAACCATTAATAATGAGCTAACAATGATAATCGGTAATGTCGCAATAATACCATCACGGATCGCGCGTAAATGTCTTTGATTAGAGAGTTTTTCTAATGGACCCGCTAGTTTACCCTCAATGACATTTGTAATTGCATCGAACATAATTTAATCTCCTATTATTTAATCATTAATATTAATACAAAGGCCATCAAAGAGAAGAGACCTGTTACAAGCCAAAAGTTTTTACATAATCCTTCTTTTCTTTCAATGAAATACTGGGAATAAGCAACACTGAGTCCACATGCAAGACCACTAATTAGTGCATTAGGGAGTCTGAAGTCGATGTGGAGATAAGTGAATCCATTGACACAGATGAGAAGGGACAACATTGTAGAAACAAGAATAAGTAATGCACTCTTGAAACCAAACATAGGGATATCATAATCCGTTATACCAAAGACATTCTTGTTTTGTTTATTGTTTTGATTTTTTACAATGTACTTATTCATCTCATATCCTCCTATAGATTACTTTTTACAGTTTTACTTATATTTCCATTATTTTTAAGAAGAGCTTCTTCACATTCTTTTTCATCTCTACCTGTTAAACCAGATAGAATCGCAATCTTTACATTGTAGTGACATTTAGTTAATAATGCGATTGATTCTTCTTCAGAACAATCCAAAGATTGTGAGACAATGTTAACAGCTCTGATCTTAAGTTTTTCATTGGTAGGCTGTACATCAACCATAAGGTTTTTATAGACCTTTCCTCTTTTGATCATTACAGATGTAGAAAGCATATTTAAGATAAGTTTTTGTGCGGTACCTGCCTTCATTCTTGTAGAGCCAGTCACGACTTCTGCACCTGTAATTACTTCTATTGGATAGTGGGAGTATTTTGATATTTCCCCATTGTGAACACAACAGATAGAAACTGTCTGGCATCCTAGTGTGCGCGCATATTGAAGTCCGCCAATGACATAAGGTGTTCTGCCTGATGCTGCAATACCACATACAACATCTTTGTCTGTTAAGTGGATGTTCTTTAAGTCCTCTACAGCAAGTTCCTGAGAATCTTCTGCACCTTCTATTGCAGTTGTGAGTGCGATGTTCCCACCAGCGATTAATCCTTGTACAAGTTGAGGATCAACACCATAGGTAGGAGGACATTCTGATGCATCTAGTACACCTAATCTCCCTGATGTACCAGCACCAATATAAATCAATCTGCCACCTTGACTCATCTGTTGATAGATACAGTCAACAGCATCTGCAATTTGCGGTAAGACGTCTCTTACAGCTAAAGCCACCTTCTGATCTTCATTATTAATAGTAGTAAGAATATCTATCGTAGACATTTCATCTATATGTAATGAATCAGGATTTGACTGTTCTGTATCTAAGTTATTTAAGTTCATTCTTGTTCCCTCCTTCCAATATCATTATAGACTCGTTGAAATATTATTTCAAGCATATTTCATTATAAATGAAATGTTATTTCTATAATAAAAGACTCATAGTGAAATATGAGTCTACTTTTTGAGTATAGAGACATTGTCTTTAGAATCTATGAGATTCTTTTTATGTTCTTCAAAGTTCTTCTTAAATACACCATAGTACAATAAGTCAGTTATCACAAATGAAGAGATACGAGAAGAGACTGCACCAATACGCAAGGCTTTTTCTTCACTTGGTACTTTAAGTGAGTAGGTACTTAGTTTAGAAATTGGATTAGAGTTGATCTGTGTAATAGAGATAAATGGTATTTGTTTTTCATGTAACACTCTAGCAACATCTACTAAACCAGTTGTAGAACCTGAGTAACTGATAATAAGTGCTGCATCATTTTGATCCATGCTTTGGGCAAAGGTCATCTGTACATGTAAATCAGCGTTATAGATCACCTTCTTGCCTATACGCATGAGTTTTTGGTAGATATCTAAACCAATGACTGATGAACCACCTACACCAAAGAGATAGATAGTAGAAGCATTATTGAGTAAGTCTATTGATGCTTCTAGTGTATCTATGTTTATTAACTGGTATGTTTTTAAGACTGTGTTCATATTTAATCTACAGCCTTTTTCTACTAATGTACTGATATTATCTTCTGGTTCAAAGATGAGATCTACTTCTTGTTGTTTTTCTTCTTTAGTAGATTGAGCTAAGTTCATCTTTAAATCACTGAAGCCTTTAAAACCTATTTTCTTTGAGAAACGGATAATAGCAGCTGCAGAGGTATTTGTCTTTTCACCTAGTGCCTGTGCAGAATCCTGTAAAATATCATTTTCTAGTATGTATTCAGCTATAAGCTTTTCTGTTGCAGTATAGCTATCATTGTATTCTTTAATTCTTAAATATGCGTTCATGAGATCACCTCCGATTAACCTTATTATAGCATATAGAAAGAGTTGTTTTGTATATAAAAATATCCCCTAGAGGGGGGATTGGAAATCATGAGGTTTCCGTACTTGCC
This sequence comes from Catenibacterium sp. co_0103, assembly GCF_004168205.1. Taxonomy (GTDB): domain Bacteria; phylum Bacillota_I; class Bacilli_A; order Erysipelotrichales; family Coprobacillaceae; genus Catenibacterium; species Catenibacterium mitsuoka_A. Next base: position 32,655 of record NZ_RCYB01000001.1, read on the forward strand.
ATTTTATACTGTCAAAAATTCAGTTTTCAACTTTTTATAGAAAACATCATAATTAAGTTGTTCACATCATTTTAATCAGTGCTTAAAAAGATTACCAAGATTCAACCTATTTCATTGTCCTTCTTATGATTTTTTGTTTATTATTCTTATCAAATTATATTTTCCCTTCAAGAATTAAATATATCACTTTACCATAGAATATAATTCTTTTTACCTTTATGTTTTTTAACTTTTTTCCTCTATTCTTACCCTTTAACATTTTATCCCAATATTCATCTATTTCTTTATTAGTTAAACTATCATTAAATACCTTTGAATACTTTTGGAATTGTTCTTTGAGATCGTTATTAGTCACATTATCGGAATTATTTAGAATAGCAACAGCCATTTTATTCCCAAACATGTTTTTACGTTGTATCCATATCCCTAATTTCTCGTTTGATATATCAACTATACTAGGCGAATCTTTTCCTTCAAGTTTTTTCATACTTACCATATCACTAGTAATATCTGGATCATTAATTTCGTTATATTTATTCAAAAAAGAATTAATACTTGTATCTTTTTTATAAATCAACTTTTCTTTTACCTTTTTCTTAACTCCAAAGAAACTATTTTCTAATATGTCTTTAGTTGTACTTTTTGATTTATTTGTTGTACCGCAGCTTACTAATACCAAACAAAGAAGCAGTATGATTATTTTTTTCACGTTAACACCATCTTTCATTTCACATTGAACTAAGCGTCGCTATCTATACAGTCCATATTTTGCTTTCACGTTTAATCCATAACCTATTATTGCACCAACTATATGTGCTATATTTGAAATATTGTTCTGAGCTGCAATACCTTCATATGCCTGCTGCCCAATATGCAACCAATATAAATGTGATTAGAATTTCTCCTTCTCTAAAAATAGCAAATGAAGCAAGCATAATAAAGGCGAATACTACTCCACTCTACTTCTTGTTGTTTTTCTTCTTTAGTAGGTTGAGAAACGGATATTAGCTGTTGCAGAATCTTGTAAGATATAGTCAGCTATTAGATTTTCTGTAAAGGTATAGCTATCTATTCTTAAGTATGCATTCATAGGATTAACACCATTATAGCATATGAAAAGAGTTGTTTTGAATATGAAAATACCATAAGACAAAGGGACCTGGAAATCATTCCAAGTCCCTTATATTAAAAGTCTACTTCATAATACAATATGCTTTTCTCTTCATTTTGTACTTCACTTAATACAGTTGTATTCCCAGCCATCTTCAAACTTTTCAATATCATATCAAGCTTTGCAGCATCATTTTCTTTTAAACCTGATGTACTGCTTAATTTGATACTTAGTGTCTGATGATTTATAGGTCCATTAGTATCCATACGCATATCTATTAAGTTTTGAACATTCTGATCATACTTCAGATATCTTACATGAGGTTCAGCTGGATCATGTCCTGGGAAACTATTTTCAGCTTCAATCTCTACTTTATCGTATTGTTTTGATAGTTTATCAACATCAACTGACACTGTACCATCTCCATCTTTAGCTTTTCCGTCTGCTTTTCCATTCCACTTCTTCTTAATAAGTGAAAATTTTTCTCTCATATATGTAACTCTGAATTTTTTTGCACCTAAATCTTGTGCAATCTTCTGTAATTCATTCACACGAGCCTGCTTCAAACGATCAAAATATTCATCTAGCACAATATAGTTATCTTTATCAGTAGGATCTACATAATAGAAATTAACCTCTTCGTAAGGATAGAAATTCAACCCAAACTTATTCACTGAATCTTTAAAGATATTCACCCATCTCTCACCCTTACAGGTAGCCCAATATCCAATTGATCCTCTACATACTTCTATATCAAACTTCTTATCTCTTTCTACAATTCTCACAAGTCGTGAATATTGCATACCATTTAAATCTTCAGAGAAGATTGGTTTCAGTCTTTTCAAATCCCATTGACGTTTCATTTCATCCATCTTTACTGCAACATCATGGGCTTTTTCTGATGCAGTATCTCCTAGTTCTTTTGCTTTGCCTGCTGCAACATCTCCTAGTTCCTTAGCGCGCCTATCTAACTCTGCATCATCAACTGCTTTAACTACTTTCACTCTTGCTTCATCAATACCATCTTTGACATCATCAATCATTTTACTAATTTTCATAAGTTCTTCCCTCCTACATACCTTGTTCTTGTCTTATTTGTTTAATTTGATCTTTATAAGTCTTATTATTCTCTTCACTCTTTGCTGGAATAGAATATCTCTGTATAAATTCTATTACTTTCTTTTGTTCCTCTAATACTCTTATCGTATTATTGATTTTATTTACTTTCTCTTCTATTACAGTTTCCTGCTTCATTCCTTCTAGAATCAGTTTGATTCCTTTTAAATCAAATCCCATTTCTTTATACCATAATATTTCCCATAGTCTTTCTATAGTCTCATCATCATAGAGTCTATAATTATTCTTAGAGCGTTTCACAGGTAATATACCTTCATCATCATAATATTGTAATGTACGCTTACTGACTCCTGATAACTTACTCACTTCATCAATCTTTTTAAACACTTTTTACATCCTCGTAACTTGAGGATACGTTATCACGTAAACGTGATAGCAATACCCACCCTACGAATCTCCTTTCTATTAGAGTGGATGTAAAAATCGCGTAAAAAAAGATGAGCATTTTTGCCCATCTTGAGTCTTATGCGTGTTTATTTCTATTTTTACGTCTTTCTTTTCTATTCTTAGGTACAGGTGCTTCTTCGTCTATACCTACTACTGTTGTTTTCGCAATATAGTCATGAATAGCTCTTCTAGAGCCTGTATTATAGACCATTACACCTGAGATAATAGTCAATACAGCACCTATTGCAGTTAAGTAATATTCAAAATAGATCCCTGTCGCAAGAGTTAACATCTGTCTTAAATAACGACTCACAATCATAGATACACTTTCAATAAGTAATAAGCCAACAATGTTTCTTAATACAAGTGTTTTGATATCTAGTGGCTGCCAGTCTAGTCTGACAATCTTAAGCTTCATAATCTTCTTACCAAGTGTCTGACCAGGATACACTTTATATGGGATATATACAAAATAGATTACTGCCACTACTAAGCATAATAATCCTGCAACATAACCCCACCATTTAGGAAATCCTAAAGCAGCAAATACATATAAATCACTAAACATATCATCACGTTTAGTGACCATGCTGTAGATTGCAACGGCAGGTAATCCACAAAGGATACCTCCAATTACCCAGTCTAAAACATAGGCAAATACTCTAGAGGCAAAAGGGACTTTAGATGGCTTTCTATCTAGCCAGAATGTTAGTTTGTTCCATAAAATACGCATAAGACAATCTCCTTCTATTTATTATATAAGTAATCCATTGCTTTCTTGAATCGTTTTAATCCTTCTTCAATCTTAGAGCGAGGACAGCCTAAGTTCATTCTTAAATACTTTGCACCATTTTCACCATAGATTTCACCTTTCATAATGGCGACTCCTCCCACATTCACAAGTGCATCCTGAATCTCATCAGAAGTGAATGGGACATCTCTTGCATCAATCCAGGCAAGATATGTGGCTTCTGGTCTTTGGAACTTGAAGTCTTTTAATTCATCTCTTATAAAGTTTTCTACAAGTTCCATATTTCCACGAATATATTCATTTAACTGATTAATATAATCATCACATTCAGTATAGCCAATCATAGTGGCATACATACCAAATATACTTGCCGAATTAAGAAAATCTCTTCTTCTTGTTACACCTAAGAATTCATCTCTGATCTTTTCATCAGGAATAATGACATAAGAACCTATGAGACCTGGTGTATTTAATGTTTTACTTGAAGAACTTGCTGTAAAGATTTCTTTATATTCATCATAGTATTTCATTAATGGATGATGTTTCGCATCTTTAATTCTAATATCCATATGAATTTCATCTGAAATGATCTTTACCTGATATTTCTTACAAATTTGAATCATACGATGCATTTCCTCATCACTCCATATTCTACCTGTTGGATTATGAGGTGAACAAAGAAGTAATAGAGCACTTTCCTGAGCCTGCTTTTCAAATACATCAAAATCAATCTTGAATGTACCCTCTTCCTTTATCAGATGATGTGAAAGAAGTTCTCTATCATTTTCTTTAATCACATTAATAAAAGCATCATACATAGGGTTCATAGTGAGTACCTTGTCATGAGGTTGACTTAATAAACGAATGAGTAATGATACAGAATACATCACAGATGGGCTATAAAGAATCCAGTCTTCTTCCATATCTGTATCAAATCTTCTTTTGAAATAAGTAGTAATAGAAGATTTGAAATCATGATGATTCCATCTTGTATAACCATAAATCTGATGATCTGCTACTTCATGAATCTTTTTTGTGATTGGTTTAGGAATAATAAAATCTGTATCAGAAATAGAGAATGGTATTAAATCCTTCTTATTAAAACGGTCTTCAATATAATCCCATTGTGTACAATAAGTACCTAAACGATTATGTACTTCATCAAAATCATAATGCATACTATTTTTCCTCCAGTATTATATAGTCCTTAGTGGTTTTATTAAGTGGAACACCTACACCATTTTCAATAAGGACATCATCTTCTATTCTAATGCCACCTACTCCAGGTATATAAATACCAGGTTCACATGACATCATCATACCTTCTTTTAAAACTGTCTGACTCTTACTATTTAAAATAGGTCCTTCATTACTATCAGTCACACCTATTCCATGTCCAAGTCCATGATCAAAATACTCACCATAACCTGCATCAACAATCACTTGTCTCGCAGCCAGGTCACAAACACAAGCAAGAGCGCCTTCTTTAATAGCCTTTAAACCAGCAAGCTGTGCTTCTAATACAACATCATAGATTTTCTTGTAACGTTCCTCTGGTTCACCAATAAAGCATACACGTGTCATATCTGATTGATAATTATCATACTGAATACCAAAATCAATCATAATAGGTTCATGTGCCTTCACTCTTCTACCAGTTGGTCTACCATGAGGTAAAGCTGTTCTTTCACCACTTGATACAATCGTATCAAATGACATCTGCTGTGCACCTGATGCAGTAGAATAATATTGAACTAAAGCACTGATTTCATACTCAGTCATACCTACTTTAATATGTTGAATCACCTTTGAATAGATATCATCTGTAATCGCAATCGTTTTTCTCATTGCGGCTATTTCTTCAGAGTCTTTCACAATTCTTAAATTCATAATATCTTCATCTAATAAACAAATATCAACACCCAATTGTTTCATTTGTTCATATTCATTAACTAGTACTTCATCCGCTTCTACACCTAAATTCTTACAGTTCTCTTCCTTAAGTAGTCTTTCTACTGCAGCTAAATAGTTACGGCCTGTTGTGTGAGGATTATGAAGAACGATTTCTAAATCAAATTCTGTTTCTTTTGCTTCTGTAAGATATCTACCATCTAGAATCAAATAACCCTTAGATTGTGTAATCAGAATCTTACATCCACTTCCTGTCATTGTAGACATCCACTTCTTCATTGTTTTGCTTTTGAGTAATAAAGCATCTATGTTCTTCTCTTTTAAATAGTTCTGAACTATATCTATTCTTTTAGCCATATGTATATACCTCTTATAAAAATATAAGGGGGGCAAGCGAATGCCTGCCCCTTTGATATTAAAAATCTAAGTCTAAATCGTCTAAAATTGCAGCATCTTCGTCTAAAATAACATTATTAGTATCTTTCTTTTTAACATCTTGTCCATAACGTTTTTCATAAATCTTGAAGAATGGATACCACACAACAATTGATGCAATCATCTGAGCCGCATTGACTACAATAGACATCATGTCGAAGTTAGTTAAGTAACCTTCTAAGAATACACCAACGTATGGAGGTGTAAAGATAGATTTTTCCATAATTCCAAAGTACATAGCGAAACCACCAAAGCTTCCAATAATTCCACCAAAGATTACGTAAGGAATAAAGAATATAGGGTTTAATACGATTGGAGCACCAAATAGGATTGGTTCATTGATACCAAATAATGCTGGAATAAGGGCAACACGTCCTACCTGTTTTAAAGCCTTGTTCTTAGATAATAAGCACCAGAATACTAATCCGATTGTAACACCAGTACCAGTGAAGTTACCGAATGCTGATTCAGGACCTGGGCAGTAGAAATGAGGTAATGGCTGTTTAGCTAAGCTTGCAGCGATATTGTCAGCTAAGAACTGAGTTGAGATTGGGCTTGTAATAGGGCTTAATACTGATGGATGAATACCAAAGAAGAATAATAAGCACTGAAGCATTCTTAAGAATAAATAAGCAATTGGGTTATCCATTGAACCTACTAAAGGTGCAAATAACTTAGTAAAGATTAAAGGTGGCATTGTATTGAATACATTGATACATACAATACGTACGATTAAGAAGAAACCAATGACGATCACTGATAATGGAATCATTTCAAATGATCTAGATACGAAATCAGGAACTGATTCTGGCATCTTGATAGTGAATTTCTTCTTTTTACACCAGCGGAATAATTCAACCGCAATGATAGATGCGAACATAGCCGCAAACAGACCCTTAGGACCAAAGAAAGTAGTATCTAATCCTCCACCTTCTTTTGTCTGGTAAGTCATGATAAAGAAAGAGATTAATGCCATGCTGACGGCACCAGGAATGTCCTGTTTATAACTGTTAGCTAAATGATATGCAATAATGATTGATACATATACTGACATTAAAGCCATACCTACATTGTATGGAATGTAGATTAAATCAAGATTCTTTAAGATCCAAACTGATACGGGATGTTTTGCACCAATCATGTTTGGGATAGCTTCTGGAATCAAACAGAAACTACCAATGATTAGTAATGGTGTTAAGGCAACCATTGATTTTTTAATAGCACTTAAATGAACCTGTTTATCCATCTTGTTTGCAAGTGGAGTCAAGTACTTGTTCATAAAGGCTTCGAATTTATCAAACATTTTAGTCCCTCCAAATTATTTTTTCATTTTGCCATGTCTGCTTTTCTACGTGCGATTAATACCTGTTTCATAACAGTTGCACCATCCATTTTTCCATATACTTCTTGATCAACGATTACATATGGAATATGGTATGGTTCAATAATTGGCTTGATGTAGTCCAATTTATGCGCAATCTGTGGTCCAATAACTAATACATCGCAGTCTTCTACTTCACTCTGTAAGATATCTACTGGAATCGCAACAAAGCTGAAGTCATCTTCATTTAGCTTTGCACTTTTTTTAACGACAGCTTTCATGCTGTCCATCAACATAGTTGTTGAGAAACCACCTGCACAACATAATACGATTTTCATTTTACTTTCCCTCCTTTGCTTCAAAGATTGTTATTAACTCTTCAATTAGATCCCTTGCTAATTGAGATGTCATGTAATGGTCCTGGGCATGAACCATTAATAACCCAACTACTGGCTTTTCTTCAGTGTCTGACATTTCAGCCTGAATAAGCTTAGTCTGAATAGAATGTGCTTCGATGTCTATTTTTCTTGCTTCATCTAATAGTCTTCTCGCTTCATCATACTCTCCTGTTTTTACTTTCTTCAATGCTTCAAAAGCCATAGATTTGCTTTGTCCTGATGAAGAAATGATTCCGATAATTTGTCTTTCCATTTCAGTCATGTTCTTAACCCTCCGTAATAAATGTTGTCATTGCCTGATATTGTGAATTATCTATTTGTATTAATTTACAAATCAATTGAATCAAATGCTGTAAGTCATTGCTATGAACCATTGAATAAGATCCATGACAATAACGTAGTGGAATACCTAATACAAGTGCTAAGCATCCTCCCGCTTCTAAATGTGCATTACCTGCATCTGTTCCTCCACCCTTAAACATATCGCACTGATAAGGAATGTTATTCTTATCAGCCACTTCTTTAACATAGGCCAATAGTTTTCTATTAGGAGCCATTGTTTTATCATAATGAACAATCATTGGACCATGTCCAATCAATCGGGTATTTGTATAGTTCTTTACAAGTTCTGGATTATTTGCGACATCAATCGCATATACGATATCTGGATTAATAAGATGTGTAGCTGTTTTTGCACCACGTACACCGACTTCTTCACTACTTGTTGCAACGAAATATAAGTCATGTTCATTGAACTTCACCTGCTTTAAGGCTTCTGCAAGTACATAACATCCTGAACGGTCATCCATTGCTTTACCCATATAAACATGAGGCTGAATTTGACGCATACTTGATGCAAAGCAGACCATATCACCAATAGAAATACCAAGGTCTTTCACTTCCTGGGCTGTTTCACAGCCAATATCCACATACATATCTTTAACCTGGCCATTACTATCCTTAGTCACATTCAATAAGCCTTCATACTTACGTCCATCAGATGTTGTCACACGTACAATCTGCATTTCCTTACTCTTATCTAACACACCACCTAATGGCATTAAATAGAGGAAACCAATATCTGAGATATATCTCACTTCAAATCCGACTTCATCCATATGTGCACAAAACATGATTTTTAAAGGATTTAAACTACATCCCTTTTTATGAAAAATCACACTGCCTAAAGAGTCACAATAGACTTCGTCACAATACTCTTTTAATTCATGATAGAGAATATTTCTTACTTCATCTTCACATGATGCAATACTATCTGCATCACTGAGTCTTTTAAGTAATTCATCATTCATGTTGAACACCTCCTAATTCATCTAACACTGCCATCATTTCTTCAAATGACTGGACTTCTAAAATTCTTTCTATATATTTTGGTTCATGCATAAGCGCATAGAGCTTCTTTGTAAGAACCTTATACATTTCTATCTGATCCTTTCTTAAACAAATCATGAATACGAGTTTGACTGTTTTCTCGTGAGATTCAAATGGGTTCTTTAAGATTCTTACAGATATCATGTTTTTTAATGCATCTGTTTCTAATGGGTGAGGAATACAGATTCCATTCATATAAATCGTACTGACATAGGATTCACGTTCTAATACAAGATCCGCAAATCCCTTCTTCCCATAGCCTTGTTCTTCTAATTCAATCGCCATACGATAAATCAAATTCTCATAATCATCATCTTCATCTATCTTAAAGAAATCTTTAGAGAAGAATGACTGATACATTGGTTTATCATTGACCAACGTATAAGGATCATAGTCATCTGTCTGTAAGATCTGCTTAATACGCTGTAAATCCTTATCATCCAGTAATTCCTTGATATAGATAATAGGTGCCTGGATATCAAAAGAAAGCGGCATAATTGTAAATACAAGGTCAGGACAATAATCTAGTAAAGCATCCTGTTGTAAGAATGAGAATGTCTTGACTGTTGCTTTTGGAAAAAGTGATTCTATCTGCAGTTTGATCATATAAGCACTGCCTCCTCCAGAGGAACAGACCACCCCAATACGATCATAAAGCTGTAGTTTTTGTTGTTTTTCCTTTTCCATATGTCCTGCAAAATGCATAGCGACAAATCCGACTTCATCAAAGGTTGGCTTGACATCATAGAGTTCATGAAGCATATCACAGAACTGTATGGCGATATTAAATACGACTGAATTGGTAATACTTAATTCATTGGCTAATTCATTCTTATAGGAAATCTTGTCATGAAGACGATCTATAAGTAATGTGACATGGATGAATAACATCTTCTTAAAGTCTTCATCTTGTAAGAATGTTGTTTCATACATTTCATCTGTTTTCTTTAAGAAGTCATTGATGACTTCTTCGAGGTTGGTACATTTAAAACCAATATTTTCTAAACGTTTTCTAAGATTCTTATTTAAGACTGTAATGAGTCCATCCACGCTTTCATTAGAGAACTCAACATGATAGAGACCTTTCATCATATCAATCACTTTTTTAGCTAAGCGATGGATTGTGATATCTTGATATGTATAGTCTTCATCCTGTTCACTATGAATAGAAGCACTATAAACCATGATTTTTAAATAGGCTGTAATATTAAGTAACTCATTGTAGTTTACATTCACATTTTCCTGCGTAAGTAAACCTATAAAAGATTGTTCAACAAACTTAAAATCTCTTGTGACATCATTGACTGTTGTCTGAATAAAGAAACTGCCGTTGATGTATTCTTCTGTAAGGTACATCTTAAAATCTTGATCCAAGCCATTGATTTTAATTCCATAGTGTTGTTTTCTTTCGATTTCAAAATGATACACCTTTGCAATTCTTTCTACGATATGCATATCATTCTTGATTACTGTCTTAGATACCTGGAAGATATCCGCAATCTTATTCATTGAGATATAATCTTCTTGAATGGCAAGATATGATAATATATGCGCAGGTCTTTCATTAGTAGAAACATAGAATGTTTCATTCAATGTTTCTAAGAAATCATTGAACAATGTTTCATTGGTGATTTCTAATAAGTATCCCTGTTCTCTTTTCATATGAAGCAAGAATCCTTTACGTGGAGAAATGCGCATGAGATAAGAAATATCAGTTTGAATTGTTCTTTTGGAAACATTGAATTTTGTCACAAAGTAATTCGTTGGCAGATATTTAGAATTGTCTCTGAGTTCTTTAAGTATTGAATATAATCGCACGTTTCTCCCTCCCTACAATCACATTATACAAAGTAAGCCCTTCCAACAAAAGGTAACCTTCTTCATATATACGTGCAATAAAATGTCCTTTAGTGATATTTTACCATACAGTTTTTTTAAAGTAACTTTCATAATGATTTGGGGAGATGTATGATTAATGAAGAGGTGATGCCAATGAAACATATTCATAATAAGTTAGTCAGAGATCGTATTCCTGAAATCATAGAGAATGATCATAAGACTTGTGCAAAAAGAATACTCAAAGACGATGAATATCTTAAAGTAAATTATTAGAAGAGTGTCATGAGGTAAGGAGGTAACGAAATTATGAAACAGTTTTTATATCTTGATACTGATATCGTAAATTCAATTGTAGCTCAAAGTCAAAAAGGTCTAGTAACCCAAACTACTGTAGAAAAAGAAGATAACACAACTAAAAATTCTAGAAACACCGAAAATATTTCTGCTACAGGTTCTGGCAATATAGGTGGTTTTTGGAAATTTGTTGAATTAAATTCTAGTTTATCTGGTTCTGCAGAATTGTCTCATTCATCCGAAGTACAATCAGTATCTAAAGATGTTATCAACAAAATATTACATGAACCAGCTTTTGATATTGCATATAAGTGCATTTCACCTAAAGTTATATTTCAAAATAAAAAAATATGATGAATAAGGAAATTATGTAGAAATCAAACGATATTATGATTTTATAGATTTAGATTACTTAGAAGGACTATTTACACAAGGAGGACTCATTGACTTCATAAAAAAAACAAACAAAGAAAGCTTTGAAAAAAAACTTAACCAAGCCAAAGAAGGTCTTAATCGTGAATAAATACGACAATATAGTAATAATTAAAAAAAAGAAGTAAATAAATTCATAGAAAAGAACAATAAACAATACGATGATATTGTGGCTATCATTAAAGCTATTAGAAGTTTTATGCCATACAACAGATTGTTAATATCTAAAGATGGTTACCTAATTCCTTTAGATGGACAATATTTTAGAGTTGACCCTAAAAACCTTGGTTTTCGATACGGTGGAGAAATCACCTGTGTGGGAATAATTACTAATATCTTCGGAGAAGATGCGAACCCCAATGATAGCCAAAATGTTTTTGCCACTCTACAATATGCTGCAAACTCAGCACTAAAAGAATTACTACCAACAACCGAAAAAAACATCTGTATTGTTCATCCAATTGCAGTCTATTATGGGGAATAGAAAATAAAGAACATTTCTGTATTCACTATACCGATATTTAAAGTATTCTAATAAAATGATTCGCCATAAATTGATGTGTAATATATTTCATGAAATAAAAAACACGATTTATCTCCCATATATACCAAAATCATAAAATCAGTTTGAAAATATATAAAATAATAAAACAATATAACCATATAAACCGATTGATTTCTATACAGGAAAAGAATTGCAGCCTGATGATATCAGTGTAGATCATGTGATTCCTTGGTCATTCATGTATAGTGATGATATCTGGAATCTTGTTTTGACTTCTAAGAGTCATAATTCTTCTAAGTCCAATCATATTCCTAGTAAAGAAGTGATTGAACAGTTGAATCAAAGAAATAAAGAACTTGTAGAAACAATCAACAATAGTAAATACAAAGAAGAACTGAATATTGCGATTGCGCATAGTTATGTGGATCAATTCTATCTCTCTATGAAACTATAATTTTTTCTAGTTTTTTGAATTTTATTGAAATTAAGTATAGAGTTTTCTACAATAATCATAGAGGAACTTAAGTAATCTTAAGTCATTCCTTAAATAAAAAAGCCTATTGAGATGCTCATCTCGCCAGGCTTTTTTATTCGTATAACATAATATTTATAAGGGGTTTCAATTAAAGTTTTTTATTTGTTTTTTTGTATTCATTTGCATTGATATCAGGAATTTATTAGTATACTTATAGAATGTTTTTTTCATAATATATTTTCCTTTTTGTCTGGCCTGTCTATTATTAGACAGGCTCTTTTTCTTGTATACATTCAAGTAAATCTACAGCTTCAATCTTATATAATCTTGATAAAGCTATTAGATTGGTGGTATTGGGTTCACTTGTTCCATTCTCCCATTTAGAGACAGCTTGTCTACTTACTCCTAATGTTTCTGCGACAAATTCCTGAGTCATATTACAACGCAAACGATTTTCTTTAAGAGCTTCTCTTAAAGATTCCGCATTGATTTTCTTCTCTTCTCTTATATCTTTAGAGTTAATATATTTCTTTAGAGCTTTCACTATTAATATGAAGAGATAGATGGATGAACAAAAGAAGAAAATCATAAATGCAATGCAAAGAATGGCAATAATATAACTAATCACTTCATAATACATATCTCTTTTCCTTTCTATGTTGTTCCATAGCACTTTATTTGATTTAAAGCACGTTGAGGAACTTCTGATTTTGATACAATCCTTTGGTCAGTAACTACGTTCTTTTTTGTTTTTAACTTAATGTAAGTTCCTGGACAGTAGGTGTTAATAAATGTGACAAGCTTTCTTTCTCCTAATGCATTAAAAGATACAAGAACATATTCTTTTCCAATAGGTTGTTTATGACCATAATCATCGATGAGCCATGATTCTCTATTCACATTACTACAAGGAATCTGTGTATAGTAGCAGTCAGATACAGTGTGGTCAGTACTTAAGTATCTCACTGCTGTAATTGTAACTATACTGATTAAAACGATAAATACAACCAATATGCCTTTCTTTTTCATAAAACCCCTCCAATCATTTTTTATTGAATAATAGAAAGAAAATAAGACTTCCGATGAGCAGGAAGTCTTATATGAGACAGGATTATAGGTATTAAGCAGGATGTGACAGAAGAACATGTTGACTACATATTGAAAGCTTTATTACATTATCCGGTTTTTATCTTCTGTATTCTAGGAAATTGAGAGTATCCGTATTTTTCATTTAATCCTATTATGAGTGGAAAGAAGTCGAGAAATGTCTGATTCCTTGGATTGAATAGCATAAAAAAAGAATAAGTAAAATAACCTATAACCCCAATATCTCATATTGGCATAACTATTCATTCTATGCAGTGCGTGACAAGTGGTTGATATAATAACTAGAGAGCATATCTCATAAAAGATATTTATTGGTACATTAGGTAGGAGAATAGCTGATGTCCATTTTGTGCAGGATCGTGTGAGAAGTCACGATATCATTAGGGCATGTCAACTTTCTTAATATCTTTCATCAGATTGTAAAGGTTCTAAGATACTTGTCTAATTTATAGGGTAAAAGTTGTTCCCCTCTACTATGCCATATATATCTCCTTGTTCAGATGTCGGTTCATAAAGGAAGGGGGATATATGGCATAGTACAATTCTTTTCTATGAATAGTGCCTCTACAAGTGTAGTCCTAAAAATCAGTTACCTCCACCAACTATCATGTAAACTTGAGTTGACATATGTTCTTTTCCCAGGAAATAAAAAAGCCCCAGAATAGGGGCTATACATCAATTTTCTAATAATGATGTAGAAGATGACATCGCAAAGACAAATGTTGAACCATTATGAATAAGTGATGTTGTACTTGCTGGTAAGATACCAAACATACCTAATAGAATCAATCCTGTGTTCAATGTAACTATTTTTCTATAGTTACTTTTTATACGTTTCATTAATAATGCTGATAATTGTTTAAATACCACAATTTCTTCTAGTGAAGAAGATGTTAATGTAACATCTGCAAGTTCTCTCGCAATATCTGAACTATCCTGTAAAGAGATAGAGACATCTGCACAAGATAAGGCTGGGGTATCATTGACACCATCACCTACCATAACAACTTTATGTCCTTCATCTCTTAATTTTTTGACATGGTTTGCTTTATCTTCAGGTAATACGCCTGCTAAGTAACCATCAATATTAAGTTCTTCCGCAATATGCTTAGCTGCATTCTCACTATCGCCTGTCAACATAATAATATTCTTAAAACCACTGCGTCTAATATTCATAATAGTTTCTTTTGCTTCTGGTTTAAGTGGATCATAAATAGAAATAATACCTGCGAGTTCTCCTCCTATTGCGAGGAATATCAAAGAACTGGCACCTTCACTTTGTAAGTTATTGATGAGTGTTTCTATTTCTTCTGTTTTAGTAATATGTTCATCTTCAAATACAAAATGATCACTACCGATAATAGCACGCTGATCACGATAAATAGTCGCAATACCATGCGCAATAATATACTTCACTTCAGCATGTTCTTCTTCATGATGCAACTGTTCAGATGATGCCTGTTTTACTATCGCATTAGCCACACTATGTGGGAAATGTTCCTCTAAACAAGCTGCAATACGTAATACTTCATCACGTGTATAGTTTCCTATTGGTGTCACTTTCTGTACAAATGGCTGCGCATTTGTAAGGGTACCTGTTTTATCAAAGACAATTGTATCTGCCTGATCCATTGCTTCTAGGTATTTACCACCCTTAACCATAACAGAATGGCGTCCTGCTTCCTGCATTGCACTAATAATAGAAATAGATGTAGAAAGCTTAATTGCACATGAATAATCTACAAGTAATACAGAAGAAGCACGTGTAAGATTTCTTGTCGCCAGAAGTAATCCAAAGAAAGCTACAAAACTATAAGGTACAATCGCATCAGCTAAATGTTCAGCACCTGATTGGATACCTGCTTTCAATGATTCGTTTGTATCAATCATATCTACAATCTTATTAATACGGCTTTCTAATTGTAGATTTCTTACCTTGATATAAATCCTTCCTTCTTCTACAACAGTACCTGCAAAGACAGAACTTCCTTGTTTAACCATCTTACTTAATGGTTCACCGGTAAAGCTTGATTCATTAATCATGGCTTCACCATTTACTACTTCACCATCTACTGGAACCATAGAACCTGTCTGTACGACTACAATATCTTCTTTCTGCAAGTGAGAAGTAGGAATCTGTTTTTCTTTCCTTCTTCTAATACCCATACTTTATCAATATTGACAGACAATGTTTCTTTAAGCTTTAATGATGTTGTTTTCTTTGTATAGTCTTCAAGTAATGAAGAGATATTCAATAAGAACATGATATTACATGCTGTACCCCATTGTCCTGATAATAAAGAAACAGAGATACGTGTGGCATCAAGTACTGGTACATCAATACGTTTATGTACAAGAGAATTAAGTCCTTCTTTTACATAACGAATTGTATGATAAATAGTTAATCCGTTTCTTACTGGTAATGGTAATGGTAAAAACCATTTAGAAGCATATCTTCTTGCGATGATTGCGGTGAATTTACCAATGTATTGATCATTGATATCACGGTAATCTATAAGATATTTGTTTTCTTTAATGAGTTTTTCATAGAGTGTGTCATCAAAGTGAGGGATATCTAAAGAGTTGATTTTGTCAATCAAAGCATCTCTTTGATCAACACTGTAAGTGAACAAAATAGAACCTGTTCTTTCATTGACATCAGCTGATTCAACCATATCCCATTTACATAATGCGAAATGTAGGGCTAATGCCTTATTTCTAGAAAAGCGATAACGTCCATAACGTATTCTCATACGTCCTGGTATGTCATGTACTATACGATACTCTAACATTCTCTTATCACCTAAAAAATAGGAAATGACTATTTCCTATTTTGCTTCTTTCTTGCTTTTAGCTTCAGCATAGATATCTTTTGCGTCTTCTACGATTGTATCATATGATGCAAGTGCCTGATCCTTTAACTGCATACCAGTCGCAACTGATTTTACTGCAGCTTTTCTTGCACAGTCACTCTTTGCGAACTTACTACCTGCCACTGTAGCGGCTACACCACCTACAAATGACCATAATAATTTGTTTTTAAATAAGTCTTTCATATTCTTTTCCTCCTATATTAGTCCTAACTAACAAAATTATAATGACACTATAGAGAAGGTTTGTGAACAAAAATGTTAGAGTTTGTTAGAGAAGCATAATCAAGGTGCCAAATACTATTAGTATTAATCCAAGTAATGATTTCTTAGAGAGTTTCTCATGGAAAATAAGATAAGAGAATAATACAGTAAATAGAATACTCAACTTATCTATAGGAGTAACTAGACTTGCTGGTCCACTTTGCAAGGCATGATAGAAGCATAACCAGGATCCTCCTGTAGCTAAGCCTGATAACATAATAAAGAGATATTCTTTCTTAGGAATACTCTTCATATTCATTTGACTATGCGTCACAAAAACCACAATCCAGCTCATAATAAGTACAACACTTGTACGAATAGCTGTTCCTAGGTTACTTTCAATATTTGTGATTCCTATCTTACCAAGTATAGTCGTCAAACTTGCAAAAATAACTGAAAGCACAGCATAAAGTAACCAGGCATTATTTGTCTGTTTATTATCTTCTTTCTTTTCTACCATTAAATATGTACCTGTTGTAAGAATGATCATGCCTATGATCTTATATACTGTGACACTTTCTTTGAAGAATATAAGAGAAAGAATAATCGTCAATACAACACTTGTCTTATCTACAGCTGTAACTTTATTGATATTTCCTTGCTGTAACGCCTTAAAGTAACATAACCAGCTCACTCCAGTAGATATTCCAGAAAGAATTAAGAATAGAAATGTCTTATGGGTGATTGTATGGATTGTATCAAATGAGCCAACTATTCCTACCATGATCCATGAAAAGATGAGTACGACAATAGTACGTAATGCAGTGGCTAGATGAGAGTTTGTATGTTCAATACCACATTTTGCAAGTACTGCAGTGAGACCTGCAAAACAGGCAGAACCAAATGCATAAAGTATCCACATAAAAAAAGCCTCCTTATAATACTATTATAGGAGGCTAAAATGAATTTGTTTAGAATTCTTTGATAGCTTTGATTACATCTTCTACAGTTAAATGGAATTCCTTGAATAAGTCTGCTGGCTTACCTGAAGCACCAAATGTATCCATAGTGACATATTTGCCCTTGAATCCTGCGAATTCACCCCAAGATAAACGGCTTCCTGCTTCTACAATAATTCTATTTTCTACACATGATGGTAAAATAGATTCTTTGTATTCTTCAGACTGTTCTCTAAATAATTCCTGACAAGGCATAGAAACGATTCTGATATTTAAGTCAGGGTCTTTTAATTGTTCTTTAGCTTTGACTGCTAAGTCTACTTCTGAACCTGATGCAATGATGATGATATCTGGCTTACTCATACAATCATCAATAATATAACCACCTCTTAAGGCACCTTTATTACTTCCTACCATCTTAGATAAGTCCTGTCTAGAAAGGATGAGTGATGTAGGTGTTTCTTTTGAACTCATTGCGACATACCAGCCTGCTTTTGTTTCAAATTCATCACATGGTCTAAATACATACATGTTAGGCATTGCACGAAGCATAGTCAACTGTTCTACTGGTTCATGTGTTGGTCCATCTTCCCCTACACCAATACTGTCATGAGTAAATACATAAGTAAGTGGAAGCTTCATTAATGAAGATAAACGAGCCATAGGTTTTACATAGTCACTAAATACAAAGAATGTAGCCACATATGCTTTTAATCCACCATACAACATTAAACCATTACCTACTGCAGCCATAGCCTGTTCTCTTACCCCAAAGTGAATATTACGTCCACCATAGTTGTCTGCACTGAATTCACCTTCGCCATTTAATACTGTCTTATTAGAAGGTCCTAAGTCAGCTGAACCACCAATGAAGTTAGGGGCAAAGTTCTTAATAAGGTTCATTGTTTCACCACTTGCAGCTCGTGTTGCAATATTGTGATGTTTATTAGCCCAGAATAATGGGTTATCCTTGAAGATTCTTGCAAAGTCAGGGTTAAAATACTGTTCCCATACAATCTTCATTTCTGGATATTCTTCAAAGTATTTATCCTGCATAGAAGTCCATGCATCATATAAATCATCTACACGTTTTTGTGTAGAAGCTAGATAATCATATACTTCTTCTGGTACATAGAATTCTTCCTGTGGAAGACCAAGTTTTTCTTTAAGTGCTTTGATGTTGTCTACACCAAGTGGTGCACCATGAGTGCTTTCTGAACCTTCATTTGGACTATCTTTACCGATTGTAGTCTTGATTTCAATGAACTTAGGTTTACCTTTAATAGTTTTTGCTTTTTCTAATGCAGCAAGTACTTCATCTAAGTTATCTCCATCTTCTACAGTTAATGTTTCAAAACCAAATGCCTTTACTCTGTCTGATACATTTTCTGTAAATGTGATGTTTGTATTACCTTCGATAGAAATGTTGTTTGAATCATATAAGATGATGAGCTTTTCTAACTTAAGTGTACCGGCAAGTGATAATGCTTCTGAAGAAATACCTTCCATCATACATCCATCACCAGCTAATGCATAAACATAATGATCAAATAGATCATAACCTGGTTTATTAAATACAGTGGCTAAATGAGCCTGACCCATTGCCATACCAACAGCCATGCCTAAGCCCTGTCCTAGTGGACCTGTAGTGGCATCTACACCTACTGTATGTCCATATTCTGGATGTCCTGGTGTAAGTGAACCTAACTGTCTAAACTGCTTTAAATCATCCATAGTTAAGCCATAACCATATAGATGTAATAAGCTATAAAGCATGCTTGATCCATGTCCTGCTGATAAAATAAAACGGTCTCTGTTAATCCATTCAGGATGCTTTGCACTATGGTTTAATACCTGTGACCATAATACATGAGTGAACCCAGCAGCCCCTAAAGGAAGTCCTGGATGTCCTGAATTTGCTTTCTGAATCATATCTGCACAAAGTGCTTTAATCGTATATACTGTTTTTTGATCAATCTTGTTCATTTTCGTTTATTTTCTCCCATTCATCATTGTTAAATATTATACCTGTTCTCTTTTTGTGAATGCAAGATATTTAGTACTTCACATTCCAATTCATTGCAGCATTATATAAGAAATACAGGCCATACATTAAGCAGCCTTCATCAAAAATAGTGGCTTTGTTATGAAGACCATAAATATAACCATCCTGTTTACATCCTGCAGCAAGAGTAACAAAGAGTGAAGGTACATTGGCAGTAATATGGCCAAAGTCTTCTGAGATAGTAAGAGGAAGTTCTAACTTCTTGATATAACCACCAAATACATCTTTTTCTACATCCATAATAGATTTAAGTAATGCAGGATCATTATAGACACTTGGTGCCTGCTGTAAAATTGTGATACCTGCCTGGGCATGATACATAGAAGCAATACTTTGAACTAACTCATTCACTCTACCCATAATATATTCCTGATCATCTGGACGATAACTTCTTAAAGAACATTTCATATAGGCTTTTTCTGGAATAATATTATGTGCTTTACCTGCATTCATAATACCAATTGTAAGTACATCATCATGACTCATGCTGATTTCTTTAGGAATGATTTCCTGTAATTGCTGGTATATATGAACAGCCACACGCAGTGCGTCAATACCTTTTTCTGGCATAGAACCATGTGAACTCTTACCTGTAATATTAATTTCAAAGATTGTAGACGCTGTTGTCATCGCTTTACGGATTGTACGTATAGTTCCTGTCTTATCTTCTGTTGCAGGCATAACATGTAACCCTACTGCAGCATCAACACGAGGATACTTTAATACCCCATCTTCAATCATCATCTTACAACCCACTAGTCCTTCTTCATGAGGCTGGAAAACAATCTTGATCTGCCCTTTTAGTTTCTTTTCATTCTGTTTTAATAGTTTGGCACACATCAACATCATAGATGCATGCATATCATGTCCACAGGCATGCATAGATCCATTAATAGATTTAAAAGGTAAGTTTGTATGTTCTACTAAAGGTAATGCATCCATATCACTTCTAAGTAAAAGAATCTTCTTATCATGAGGTCCTACAAGTATTTCAATACTTCCTCCTGGATTCACAATAATATTCTCATAACCATACATTTCAAGCAGTTTCACTATATATTCCTGTGTCTGAGGAAGAGGATGACCTACTTCTGGATGTTCATGAAAATGTCTTCTCAGTCGTATTAATTCCTGTTCGATATCCTTGTTGTTTGATATCCATTTTTCTATCTTTTCCATAACTTACACCTACTTTTCCATTTCTTGAATAATACGTCTTGTATTAATAATCTTTTGTGCATATTCCTCTTTATTACGTTTCACTAATCCATAGTAAAGAAGATCAACAGCAATAAGTGCAGCCATATCTTCTTCTGGATGTGATAAAAAACTTTTCCCTTTTTTATAATTACCCTTTAAAAAAGTATACCATGATTTTCTTTTTTATCGCATTTTTTATGCCATAATATAAAAATTATGCATGATTTAATAATTTTTTATCATTTTATAACATTTTTTTATTATCTTCCGATAATTCATTTTATCATGAATATATAGTCTGTTTTTTCGCTTATTCCGATAAACATACATGATAATTTAATGTTATGATGATAATTTCTTATTGACATGACTGTTTTCTATTCGTATAATGCAGTCATACCAGAAAGGTAAAAAGAAAACATAAACATGATAAAGGGGGAGTGCTTATGGCAAAGGTTTTAACTGAAGTTTTTGGTATATGGTATTTAATTGGTGCTGCGTTTGTATTCTTTATGCAGGCAGGCTTCGCAATGGTTGAGGCAGGGTTCACCCGTGCTAAGAACGCCGGAAATATCATCATGAAGAACTTGATGGATTTCTGCTTAGGAACTGTTGCTTTTCTTATTGTAGGTTATAGCTTCTTATGTGGAAGTGATGTAGCTAACGGATTTATTGGCTGGGTTGGTTTTGGAAATGGTCCATTAACTAACTTTGCATCAACCGATTGGTCAAGCTTCGTATTCAACTTAGTATTCTGTGCAACTGCAGCAACTATCGTATCTGGAGCAATGGCGGAAAGAACTAAGTTCTTAAGTTATTGTATTTATTCATTCGTTGTAAATTTGTGGCGAAAAAATCACACGCTTGCGTGTGGGATGAAAGCCACATTTTACTTGATAAATACTTAGAAAAATGATATATAATCTATGTATATTAAAGTATAGAAAGTAAACAGATCATTAGTAAAAGTAACTATGATATAAACACACATACAACAAAACAACCATCACTGTAATCAGAAAAATCCTAATAATACTGCACATATAGCGAACAATAATAACCATGCAGAACAGTGCAACTCTGATAATTCAACATATCATTCAAGTTGTGGAAAAAAGTAATGACAAGAACTAAAAGTGACAATGTACAAATAAATATTTCCATTCCTGCTGGATGGAAAACAGAACTTGAGAACCCTGCACGTATCTATTCTGTTGAGGAAGGTGAGAGTATCATATTTCTTGACTTGTTGCGTAGAGGAATTCAGAAAAAATATCAATTAGGTGAACAAGACAGTGAAGAACAATATCATAGTGCTTCGTATTGAAAATATCTGATACAGTATCACATCATCAGGTATTCTAAATTCATATTTCTGGTATTAAAAGGTAATGTAGAGGAAATATTGAAACAGATATTACAGAAAAATCTATTATCACATTAAGGCTCTTGAAGTGAAGCCTGACCATATACATGTCTTTGTAGATGTACCACAAACTGCTGCTCCCTGTGATGTTGTAGGAACTTTTAAAGATATAAGTGCTATTGAACTATTCAAGGCATTTCCGCAATTAATACAATTCTGCAGGATGTGGTATTTTATGGTCTAGAGGATATTTTGTATCTACAGTAATTAGGATAATATTAAGGAGCAGAAAAATGATAACTGATAAAGAACATAAAAGACATCTTAAACAATTTCATAAGCTTTCTGATAGACATATCTTAGCTGCTGAAACTGATATGTCTTCTTCTGATATACAAAAAGTTGTAAAGCTATCGAATAAAATCAGAAAAGCAGGCAATGAACTTGTAGGTCTTATGAGAAAGAATTATAACCAGCTTATGCGTACAAAGAGATACCGTAAATTACTGTTTCTTTATGGTGATTCTAAAGATAAGGATAAAAGAAGAACTTATGCTAAACAACTTAATGAAATGCAGAAAGCTTATAATATTACATGGGAATACTGCAGAACGTCCATGATTCCAATAGGCAAGAAATATGGTGTAGACGCTGTATTCGCTCTGACTAAAGCCGAAGATATATGGCGTGGTATTGAGAAATGCTTATATGGTAATGGTAATGCCATTCATTTCTCAAGATATGGAGAACTGCCTTGTATTCGTGCAAAGCAGATCAATCGTGGTATACCTATATCCGTCACAGATAATAAGCTACAGTTCAAACTTGGCAGGATGGTATTTGGAATACAAATAAATGATAGATTCCAGCAGGATGAAGTAGATGCGGTTTTATCATATCTTGCTGAATCTGAGATTCTGGATGACAGGGCTGTTAAAACTCTTATTAAAGATGGCTGTTGCATAGATACATACAGACCCTGCTATGCTACGCTTGTTCCCAGGATGATAAGAGGTAAATACAGAGTATATCTGCATCTTACTATCGAGGGTAAAGCAAAGCCAAAATATGATAAGCATGGCAGCCCAAGACATAAATATGGCAAAGGAATGATCGGCGCTGATATTGGTACACAGACTGTTGCTTATACATCTGATACTGAGGTGGGCTTGAAGAATCTTTCAGAGCGTGGCAGCAGTATTCAGACATCTGAGAGAAAAGAACGTCTGCTTCACCGTGCTATGGACAGGTCAAGACGTGCAACTAATCCTCAGAATTATAATGATGATGGTACTGTAAAAAAAGGCCGTAAAACCTGGAAATATTCTAATCATTATAAGAAATTAAAAGAAAAACACTCTGAACTATGTCGCATCAATGCCATAAACAGACAGCTTGCAATAAATGAAGACGCTAACCATTTAAGAAGTCTTGGAGATGTATTTATCACAGAACCTAAAAATGCAGGCAGGCTTATGAGACGAGCCAAAGAAACTACGGTCAATAGCAAAGGCAAGTTTAATAGGAAAAAGCGTTTTGGCAAATCCATAAAGAATAGATGTCCTTCTGGGTTTCAAACTGCTGTAGAACAGAAATTCAAGGTATCAGGTGGTATATATATTGAAGTATCTAATGATTATAGAGCCTCACAGTACGACCATACTATTGATGACTATATTAAAAAGAAACTATCTGAGCGAATGTATAAGCTGCAAGATGGTACTGAGGTACAACGAGACTGGTATTCATCATTCCTATTATACTGTTACGATTACAGAACCAAAGATATAGATAAAAACAAATGTATTTCTGAATTTGATAAGTGTTACAGCAAAGAAAAGGCTCTAATCGAATGGATTAGGGTTAACGAGATCAAGGTATTAAATAGCGGAATTAAGATAGCGTAAAACATATTCAGGGAGATTGACTATACTTCCTTACGAAAGTAGAAATTTACCGTTAATGTGGTCGTTGGACTGCTTGGTAATGAAAGTTCTGATTCAAATAGATTTACACTTGTAGCTCCAAAGTCTGAAAATGATGTACGATTACAAGCTACACTTGGCAATCAGAACCCCACGGGCTTGCCCGTGGGAGTAGTCAGTTCTTTAATTGTTTATCCTATTGAAGCTCATTGGGTTTGAGGACCCGATGGCTGGTTAACAGCAATGGGATTCCATAATTTTGCTGGTAGTGCAGTTATTCACTTCGTTGGTGGTTTAACTGCTTTAATTGGAGCTAAAATTCTTGGTCCTCGTGTTGGTAAGTTCAATAAAGATGGAAGCCCAAATGGTATTCCTGGTCATAGTTTAACTATTGGTGCTTTAGGTGTATTTATTCTTTGGTTTGGCTGGTATGGATTTAACGGTGCTGCTGCTAAAAATGGTACTCAGTTAGCAACTATCTTTGCAACTACTACTGTTGCACCAGCACTTGCAACATGTACTGTAATGATCTTTACTTGGTTATTAGATTATAAATTACATATTGATGATCCAGTTGGTGCTGTCGCTGTTCATTTTGGTAATGGTTTACTTGGTACTATCTGTGTTGGATTATTTGCCTGCGGTACTGATACAATGCCTAAGGCTCAAGGTCTATTCTATGGAGGAGGCTTTAAGTTATTAGGTACTCAGTTACTTGGCTTATTATGTATTGGTGTTTGGACTGCTGTATTAATGACTATTACATTCGTAGTTGTTAAACATACTGTTGGTCTTAGAGTTACTGAAGAAGAAATCACTGGTCTTGATAAGCTTGAACATGGTTTAGAGAGTGCTTATGCAGGCTTCGCATTAAAAACAGAAACTTATACTGGTGCTACCACTACAACTGTTTCTGCTCCTGAATTAAGTGTTACAGAAGCTGTTCCTACTGTTGCAGTCAATGGGGAAGGTAAGATCTTTATCTATAATGTAGAGAATGTCGTAAGAATCTCTTCTGGTGAACAAAGTCCTGAAGCCTTAAGCTATGAAGACTAAATAAAGATGAGACTCGATTATTTCGAGCCTCATTTTTTTCATTATTTGATTGTTTGATACCGTTACGTTATTTCTTATATATAATAAGAAACATATAAAGGAGAAAAATATGGGTAAAATAATATTTCTAGATGTAGATGGTACATTAATTGATTATGAAGCAAAGTTACCTGCTTCAGCAGCTAAGGCAGTAGACATGGCACGCGCAAATGGTCATAAGGTTTATATTTGTACTGGATGTTCTAAAGCTGAAGTACTACAGCGTAATTTATGTGATTTAGATGGTATGATTGGTGGTAATGGTGCTTATGTAGAAGACCATAATGAAGTTGTAATGCATCAAGGATTATCAAAGGAAGATGTAAAACACATTGTAGATTGGTGTAATGAGAGACACTTAGGTTTCTATTTAGAAGCCAATAGTGGTATGTACTGTAATGACTATATGTTAGAACAGGGTCCTGAAACAATGGTTAAGTATGCTCAGGGTAAAGGAGCAGATCTAGAGAAAGCAAAGGAATCTTCTAAAGCATTCATGGATGGATTTATTCATTTACAGGGTGAAGATTTATATAGAGATGATGTGAATAAAATCAGCTTTATCTTAAGTTCTTATCAGGATCATTTAGATTCTAAGATAGAATTTCCTACTCTTGTAGCGAATACATGGGGTGGTAAGGGTGAAGTAGCCTTATATGGTGATTTAGGACCTACTGGTATTACTAAGAGACATGCGATTGAAGTATTGATGGAACATCTTGGTGCTGATTTTAAGGATACTATTTCTTTTGGCGATGCAAAGATTGATTTATCAATGTTTGAATGTTGTGCTTATAATGTCGCTATGGGTAATGGTGGTCCTGAAATTAAAGAAGCAGCAGATTATATTACGACTGATGTCAATGATGATGGACTTTATAATGCATTTAAACATTTAGGACTAATTTAAAAGCCGTTGTGAGTGTAATGCTCACAACGACTTTTTTAATGTTTTCTTTTGTATCTGTATGGAACTGAAATGGGATTTTTTTATCTATCTTATAGATTGTACTGTATTCATGTAAATTATTGTTTTTATCATATGTCTTAATCTGAATGTTGATATATTCTTCTTTAAACTTATATGAGTTAATATGCAGACATAGACTATAATGATCACCATCTATACGTGATCTAGAAGTAGTACATGTAATTCCATAGGGTGCATCTATTTCTACAGGAATAGATGTTTCAAAGCGATGATATGCAAAATAAAGAGTAATAACTGCAATAATAGATAGACCTATTATAAACTTCTTCTTTCTCATATCATCATCCCCCTTACCTAAATTCTACCAAAATCCCCCCATTACTGCTAGAAGAAAAGTCGTTCACTTTTTATATGTAATAAATATACTTTATATGAAAATTATGTAAGTGATGTATATGATACAACTCATATCTACTTTATTCTTAAGAAGAACTATCAGAAATATTTACCACATGCTTTATCACTTGCATATGAAGTATTAAATAAAGAGAGAAGAGCTTCTTTAAAGATATTCTGGAATAAAGAAGAATCTAACATCCTACTAAAGGATATCTTCTATATGGAGAGAAAATTAAGAACAACTTTCATTGTGACTCCTACGCATACTTATTCAACATCTGAAAAGCTTGAAGATTTACTTAAACGTTTAGGAGAAACATTCGCTATGCCGCATCGTAGTTATATTATTAATTTAAAGATGGTCCAGGAAATCACAAAAGATTCAGCACTTCTTGTAGATGGTACTTCTATTCCTATTAGTCGTAGTTACTATAAGACTTTAAAAGATCAAATTAATAATCTTATCCCATAACACAAAAAGACCTAGACACCTAAATGTCTAAGTCTTTTATTATGTCTTCAGATTCCACAAACTCAGGATCCATATGTGTCAAGAAATGCCACTCATCTGTATTTCTGTATAAGATGGCTTCGCCATCTTCAGAACCAAAATAAGCTCTCTCTACCTCATATCCTTTAGATTCTAAGTATTGTTTAACACATCTATAGTCATATTCTCTTTTCTCTATGTAATCCTTAAGTTCATTATTAGGAATAGAATAAGCATCCACTCTTGTAGATCCTTCAATCATTCCATTTCCTGGTATAGATAAGTCTACTATCTCATTCCAATAAATATCTACTCTTCCATCACCAGTAAACATATATGTAGTAAAAGGTAAAATATGACCATTATATTCTAGTTCTACATAATCAGGTACAGTAGTAGGATCAAAGTACTCATACTCAAACCCTTCAATATCTTCATACTGATATCCAGCTAATTGAGATATAAGCTTTCTGCCTTCTTCTATTGTATGAAATAAGCCAACATTGATACTTAACTCACCTTGACTTAATTGTAATATATACATAGTTATCACCTATTTTTTATAGTAGCTTAAGTTCTCTTCTAATCCATCTGTAATAACTTCTTTAAGCTTCTCTGGACCTACCACAATAATCATTGGACCAAACTGTCTAATCCAGTTCATTAAACCTGTATTAAAAATGATTCCTTCAACACGTGTTTCATACCATTGATGATCATTCTCTATTGGCGCAATAGTTTTATTAATAGTAATATCTTTTCCTAAACGTGATACAACTTCTCTAATAAGTACACCATCAAACTTAATATGTAGTGTAATTTCATCACCATCAAAGAAACTATTCATTGACTTCGCAAGTGATTGTTTCAATGATTCACTCATTTTTTCTTCATCATCAAAATCAAAATAATATGTACGGCTCTTATCTAGCTTTCTAATACGATCAATACGGAATGTAGTCAATGAATCCTTATGCTTATTATAATAAGCACGTAAATAGTAATGACCATCCACAATCACTGTATTATAAGGACTCACATTATAATATTCATGATTAATACCTGCATTACCCTTAGTAGAATATGTTTCTACAGGATGTCCATCCCTAATAGAATAGTCTACATACTGGAAACGTATATCCTTCTTATTACGTATTGCGGAAGTAATAATCTTTAGATTTTTACTTAGAGAATAGACACCTTCATCATCATCTTCTAATTCTGGTACAATGAGATAATCCTTCTGTTTAGCAGGTGAAAGTTTTAAAAGCTTATTAACTATTTCTCTTTTATCATTATTTGTCAGATCTTGACGATAATTCACCATATCAATAAGTAATTGTATCTGTGCTTCATCAAAATAACCTGTTTCAATCATATAACCAAAACGTCTGACTGCTTTGATTATTTCTTTTCCAAACATTAAAGATGTAAATACATTGATCTGTTTAATCACTGCATATACTGCTTTTAAACCAATATCATAACCTTTTTCTTCTAATTGATGCTGTATATCTTCTGCACTGATGCATTCCTCTGAATTCATCAACAATGAGAAGACAGCCCACATTTTTTCTCCCATCTTATGCCTCCTGATACCTGGTAAGATACCTTTTTACTATAATGATCCACAAGCTGGAAATAACCAATTAAATCATAAGATGCATAAAGATTTAGAAGTGATTCATCTGGTTCCACTTCACATTTCTTTAAGTATTCATAAGCCCCTTCTATATCTTCTTCTACTAAAGAAAAGTAAGCAGCCTGTGCATAAGTAATCACTTCTTTATCTACTAATAAAGAGATAAGTGCAAGATATGAGAAAGGCATCAAATGTCTCACAATACGGTATACATCTAATGGTGATCCATTATGGAGCATATAGTTACATAAATTCTTATTCAATGATTGAATACGAGGATGTTCTCCAAATAAGTATTCAATCATTACGAGATGATTTTCTAAACATTGCATATCATCTATTTCATAGAGTTTCTTTAAGGCAAGACCTAAGTATTTCTTTTGGTGTGCCTTAATATAACCTTCTATTTTCTTCTGACTTCTGCAAGTATCAATAAATGAATCATGATACACATCAATGACATCTAAATAGTCCTTTAATTTATTCAATGAGATTGATGTAATTTCTTTATAACTTTCTAACATATTCTTTCCCTCCTCTTTTTTCTAACACTATTATAGCGAAGAGAAAGAATTTATGCGTTAAAGTTAATGGTGACAACGCCTTATTATAGGTGTTTTGATAATTTTCTTTTTATTAATAATCCCATAAGTTCATATCTGGGTAGTTTGTCTCATATAAGAACTGTTCATTCATGACTTTAGTCAATATGGCAGCCCAGAGTATTAATGCATAAAATGAATTATTTAAACATTGTACTGTACCTCCACCATTGACCTTATCTTCATATACATAAAGTTCTTCTTTTTGTGATGGCACATAATCTAGTTCATCTAGATCATCTAATATACCATCATATGGTCGCGTACTCATTTCTTCTATGACATCAATCCACTTTTTATATGCTTCTTCTGTATGATCATATGAGAAGAAACGTATCGCAGCACGCAGCTTGTATATAGCTGCATAGACTGCATTGAATGTAAGTTCTGTATAGGGTTTTTCTGTAATAAGCTTAGGTAAGAATATACCTGGCTTAAAAGTCAAATGAATACTAGGTTTTACATCAGTATAATCATGGGTAATACCCACACTCGTACGTACATATTCTCTTGATAGTTTTATTAATGCAAGACATACACACATATTCGCATATTTCATATCATCTACTAATGGGAGTGAAAAACCTAAGTCTGCACCATATTGTCTAGAGAAGAAAGGCTTAAAGACAGCTTCTTCATCATATTTATAAGTAACCGCAAAGGTATAGTCTTTAAATGTAATACCATGAGTCTTAAGAGAGTCTCTTAATGCTTCATCATAATCCTCATAATTATTCTCCAACATATCCTCTACAACATCACCACTTGTCATAACAGCTTGAAAGCTTAATTCCTGTAAAAGAACTGCTGCTTCTAATCTTTTAGTAATTTCTCCTTTGGTGATACACGTCATATCACCACTTTTCAATAAATAACGCAAGCTTTGTGTAGCTGCACTTGTCTGTACAACCATTTCAAATTCTCTTTGCATACATATACCTCCTTTCTATATAAAAAAAGCAGATTCATCATCTGCTTCCTACTCTGCGAGATTTTTGATGAATTGGATTCCTACGCCACCAATTCCCATATGAGCACCTACAACACTTGGTAACTCTCTCATGGTAACTTGACATGGACCTAATTGTTCTTCAAGATAGTCTCTTACACGCTGAGCTTCTTCAGGTGCAAGAACATCTTCAATCGCAAATGTATAATCTTTCGCATTTGCGCCTCTTTCAACAACACGATCAGCAAGCATCTTACATGCCTTACGTGTTGTTCTTACTTTGCCTAAAGTATCAATCTTACCACCTAATTCACTATTCAATTCCATAACTGGAACAAGCTTCAACATATTGCCAAGCATTGCGACTGCAGGCGTAATACGCCCACCCTTTTTAAGGTGATTCAAGTTTGGTGTAAAAATAATTGTACCTGAATGCTTAACCATATCTTCAAGCTTTTCTTTAATTTCAGAAACAGACTGACCCTTTTCTACTAATTTTCGTGCTGCTTCAACAAGCTTCTTTTGAACATGTGCTGTTCCTTGAGAATCGATTAAAGTAATAGGCATTTCTACTGTATCAGCTGCAACCTGCATACCATTTAATGTAGATGATAAACCAGTTGCGATAGGAATCCCAATTAACTCATCATAACCATCTCTTTTTGCATCTTCCATAGCCTTCATTAAAGAACCAGTCGAAGGTTGAGATGTTGTAAACATATCATCTGTTTCCTTCATCTGATTAAATACATCAAGACTTGTGATTTCTAATTGATCTAAATATGTCTGACTACCATGACCAATACATAATGGTGCAATATAAATACCTTCATGCTCTCCATTAATATCAATCTGACAGCCACTGTCTGCAATAATCGCTATTTTACTCATTTTTAATACCCCATCAGTGATAATACACTATGTACATTATAGTTTATTTCTTTTTATTTTACAACTTTTACGCTATAATACGAACGGGTGAAACTATGAGATCAATCAAAGAAACAACGACAAATACAATCATTATTAAGAAATCAGAATTCATTACTACCCTAATTCCATGTAATGATGAAAAAGAAATAAAAGACTTAATAGAACTTTATTCCAAAGATGATGCAACACATAACTGTGTTGCTTATCGAGTAGGTCCTTTAGAAAAAGCAGATGATGATGGAGAACCATCAGGTACTGCAGGACTTCCTATGTTGAATGTATTACAAAGACAAAAGATAGATAATGTGATTGCGATTGTAACACGTTATTTTGGTGGCATTAAACTAGGGGCTGGAGGATTAACTCGTGCTTATACTAATAGTGTTGCAGATGCATTAAAAGAAGCAGAAATAGTCGATAAAGAACTTGTTAAACTATATCGTATTAGTGTTGACTATCACTTCAGCCGTAAGGTATCTTATTTAATACAATCTAAGAATCTATTATTAATGAATACTGAGTATGATGGAGAAGTTCACTATGATGTTTATTTAAGAGATACATCATTCTTAGATGAACTCAATGAACTGACTGCATCCAATATGCATTATGAGGTTGTAAAGGAAGATTATATTCCTGTTGAGGTATAAAGATGTCTAGTATAGAAATATTACTTATTGGTATTGGGTTATCCATGGATGCTTTTGCGGTATCTGTATGTAAAGGATTATCTGTAAAGAAGTTGTCTATTAAGAATATATTGTTATGTGGTGTATGGTTTGGTGGATTTCAGGCATTGATGCCATTTATTGGTTATTGTCTTGGTTCTACATTGAGTGGTTTAGTGGATTCTATTGACCACTGGATTGCATTTATATTACTCGCATTTATTGGAATCAATATGATTAAAGAATCTTTTGAAGAAGAGAAACAGAATGATGACTTCTCATGGAAGACAATGTTGATGCTTGCTATCGCAACTGCCATTGATGCACTTGCGGTAGGTGTTACGTTCTCTTTTGAATCAATCAATATCTTCATGGCTATTTCTATTATTGGTTTAACGACATTTATTATTGCATCAGCTGGTGTATATATAGGTCATATATTTGGGAATAAATATCAACAGAAAGCACAGATTACTGGTGGTATTATTCTTATTCTCATAGGTGTTAAGATTTTAATAGAAGGTTTAGAGATTATTTAAGAGAATCTACGTGATTCTCTTTTTTAATTGACTATAATAGTATATAAGAGGTGATTTAAATGAATGAATTATCAAAATTATATCAGTTAGTATTAAACAGAGAATTAGATATTCCTAAAGGTCATATTCTAGATATTAAAAAGATTGACCATAAACTTCTTGCATTTATGCAATGTGTATATAATACAGGAGAATTAGGACATGTTTATACATTCTGGGATAAAGATACTCAGGTTGATCAAAATGCTCTTTTAGACACTTATATTGAAGGTATGCGCTTATTAATGAGTACTGCGTATGACTTACAGATTGATGAAATCAAGAATCATGAAGAAATGCCTGAAAAGAGCAGTTCTGTTGATTTACTCTTTAAAGTCAATCAGGATATTCTAGATTTAAGAAATGGTTATAGTCCTATTAAGTTACAGGATGCTTTGGATGATTATTTCCATTTTGGATTTTCTCTAGGTATCACATTTGATGATATGTTGGAAGGATTGTAAAAAAACATAATAAATACATAGAGAATACATACGAATTACACAACTTACATGTATATTATAAGCATGAAAGAGGTGATTCTTATGATCTATATTATTCTAACTATTATTGCAGTATTACTAAGTACTTTAATCATGGGAGTTGCAAATAAGTATACAAATAAAAAAATCCATGATCTTGATCATGAATTGAATATACATTGAGACTCCCCCATAACGAAAAGAAGGCAGCTTATTGTGGCTGTCTTCTTTTCATTTGAATTCCTTCATATTCGTTATGAATACTTTTTACGATACTATTGAAATCATTATCAGGTACAATAACGTCACATATAGCATCAGATGAACCATATACAATACTTTCTTTTATATCTAATTTTTCTTTTAATCTTTCCAGCATGTTTTCTGGAGTAGCGTCATAAGAAAGAATCTTAAGTAAGCACATGCCTTCAAAATAATCTTCTTCTACAAAATAACGCAATTGTTTATGTAATCCTAAATCTATCAGGTCATCTATAATATCATAGATAATCTCTTTTGTATTAAGAATACTTATATAAAGAGGTTGATATGAGTGTGTAGGCATACCAAAGATGTAATTACGATAAGGGGATTGACGCATCATATCATAATAGTCCATTTGTTCGGACTGGTCAAAACTATTATAATATGTCAATAATACATCGTCTTTGAGAACGTGATAAAAGTAATTAAGATGTTTATCATCTAATAATTGAGTGATCTTTGTACCTAATGTTTGTGATAATGGATAGGTACAAAGTAATTCATTTTTTGGTACGTCATACAAAATTGCGCCATCTAATGCGATCACTGGGAGATGCAATTTAAGATGTTCAATTTCTGCCTGCATGGATGCAGGTGTTCTTTTTGTGATGATTGTAAACAGGGCACCATCATCTACTATTTTATTCAATTGAGTCTTATTGAAGTCATTTAACTGCTGGTGTGCTGTTTGTTCCATATCATCAAGTTCAGCTACAAAGAGAACATCATTTCTTCTTTTAACTGGTAGATGTAATGTACAGACAAGATAACCCACACCAACACCAATACATGTATCTAAGACACGATAGAATAAGAATGCGTAAGGTGAAATACCAGCATGGGGAATCACTGCAACACTTAAATAAGCCACACAGGCCATAAATGCCATATGCTGTACTTTAAATAAGACTGTCAAATAAATAGTCAACATAATAAATAATGCATTAAATAAATCCCATGCGAGATCAATATGGATGAAAGGCTGTAAAAACATGACAATAGCTCCTGTAATTGCCCCTATAAGTGTGCCGAGGGCTCTTACAAGTGCCTGGTTCTTTTCATTCTCTTTATCTGGCTGAATACAGATAATTGTGGTTATAAGGACATAGAAAGGTGATCTCTGTACACCAAAGAGAGTGAATAATACCATGATGATGAAGACAGCAATACTTGTTTTAATAATACGTAATCCGATTCTAGGCATAATTACAACTCCAAACTATCATTACCGGCTTCAGCCATCATTTTTTCTCTACAAGATAGAACTAATCCATCAATAATTTCCATATGTTCAACCATCTGTCTTCTAAACAAATGTGTAGGAAGCAATATCGCAATTTCATCATAGTCTTTATCATTCTTCTCTCCTGTTTCCTGTCCATAATAGACACGAGCAAGAGGTGCTTCTTTTTGAATACTTAAGAATGTATCCCAGATGATTGCATAAACCTGCGCAGTTGTTAGATGAAGCTTCTTAGTATCAGGAAGTGCATAAAGAAGTAAGATGCCTCTGACTGCATCTGTCTTTCTCTGGTCTACTGAACCGTCATGTTTATAATAACGTTCTATATCATAGCCATCAGCCAGATAAACAAGGGAACGGGGAACAGGCTGATGTTGTGAAAGGATACTTTTAAATCGTCTCATCGTATGGTGTGAGACATCCTTTCCTTCTAGCAGGTCTCCAGAAGGTGATGTAAGTAGCACTGGATTTTCTCCTGCTTTGCCATGAAATGTTTGAGGAATCAAATATGCATCACGTAATAAATCAAACATAGATTTACCACATATAGCGAGTAATAATGCACTAATATCCTGATTTGAATAACTATCTAGAACGACTTTTGAAAAGGTCTCATTGTTTAATTCTTCTGATCCCTGAAAGTCTTCTAGACTTGAATTGAATGTTTCTCTTAGTCTTGCACAAGCTTCTTTACTTGCGAGTATTTTGTGAAATATGTTCTCTACTTCTTGAACACGTGGAAATAATGGTGTCATAGTTTTAACCTCCATCCACTTGTGATTATAGACTTTCTATATCATATGTAAAATGTATCTTTCAGATATTGACAATATATTTATTACATGACAAAAAAGTGATTCGCAACCGAATCACTTGTAATAGTCTTTTGTATATTGAGACATTTCCTGTTTAAATAAACGCATAAGTATAGGTGCACAAAGTAAATAAAAGACAAAATTACCTACTGCATGGAATGTATCAAATAAGAGCCCCTGGGCATAATAGATACCAAACCAGACAGGACCACCAATAATTAATTGTTCGAGTGAGACAACAAAACCAAAGACATAACCCATTAAAAAGGCATAAAGAGCCATAAGAAGTAATGGGGGTTCTTTATTTATTTTCTTATAGAAGTCACTGATACATTGAGTGAATAAACAGATGACTACCCATGAGAGAATCTGAAAGATTGTCCATGTCCCCATACCTAGAATCATATTGGATGCAATAGTTGTTACTACTGTGAGTTTAATTCCAAATGATAAGCCAAATAAGAGTACAGATATAATAATGATAGATGTAACAGGTTTAAAGTTAGGAAGTGCCTGTAAGGCAACTCTAGAGGCAATATTGACTGCAGAGAGAATACCTATCAAACATATTTCTCTTGTCTTATTGTTCAATGTTGGCATAATACCAGATGACTTGATCTCCTGCTTTTAACCTATAAGCTCCTGCCCCAATATTTGGTGGTGTACCATTCACCTTATACATCCATCCAGAACTTGGTCCATGATCAAATTCCTTTAATCCATCTATACCTGATACATAAACAGTAGAACCAAACCCTTTTGTAGAGATACTCTTACCATTCTGTTTCGCAAGTTCTCTTAATACACTATAAGCTGTAGAAGAACTATTCACTTCTATATTCCCCTGCATCATTGTGCTATTTACTCCAATCACCTGTACTGAAACTGTTTGTTTTATAGGTGTTTCCTGTTTAGGTGGTTCTACCTGTTGAGGCGCAGAGGTTTCTTGTTTACTAGAAGAATTATTTGTTTCTATCTTCTTTATCTCTTGTTTAGTAGAAGAAGATTTTGTTTCTGTTTTCTTTATTTCCTGCTTCTTAGTCTCTTGTTTACTAGAAGAATCAGATGATTTTATATCAGTCTTCTTTGATTCTTCTTGTGACTCTATTTGTTTTGTCTCTTCTTTTTTGGAAATATCTTTCTTCTTTATGCTACTTTTTACTTCATTACTAATAGTAGGTTGAGACTGGAATTGTCCAGTTATACCGCGATAAGCTGTAAAGCCAAATATAAAGACAAAAGCGATTGCGACAAAGGCAATCGCTAATTGTTTAGTTGTGAATTTCTTCATTATTTCTTTTTACTTTTAATGACTAATACGATTACACCCACAGCTGCGATAGCTGCAACTACATATGCCATCACATTTGTGTTATCACCTGTATTGACTACTTTTACTGTTTCCTTCTTTGGTTCAGTTGTAGTTGTTTCTGGCTTTACAGCTGGTGTAGTTGTACTAGGTGTTGTAGGTTTTTCAGGTTCAGTCACTACTGGTGTAGTAGTCTTTGTATAGTCTTTTCTAGCTTTTAATACAAAGCTTCCGTTATTGATTACACCAAGTGCTCTTGCACCCTCTACTGATGCATAAGCATTTGGTTCTAACTGGAATGTGTTGTAGTTTAATGCATTGAATGTACCATCTTCATTCTGATAAGAAAGTAAATAGTTATATGCATTTGTATCTAATGTATAACCTGCAGTAGATAACCCTTCTAATACGCAAGACTGAGTATCCGCATTTCCACCCCAGCCAATATCATAAGAACCATCTGCACTATTTAACTTAGACTGTACAAAAGTATATGCTTTTGAGATAGCTGCATCATAAGTAGAACGTCCTGCAACACTTAATGCTTCCATAGCCCATCCAGTTGTATCTAGATCTGCATTTGGTCCCTGATATTCATACCAGTAAGCACCATTGGCCATAGCCATAGTAGATAACTTATCTGCAACAGCTTTTACCTTAGGTGAGTTTACTGTTTCTAAAGCCATTAATGTCCAAATAGTAGCCCCACATCCACCATTTACATCATTTGTAAGAGTACCATCTTCCTGTACTCTATTTTCTAAGATTTCTACTAAGTTAGTCTTATTGAAATCTTTTGGATTTTCACCTAATAAAGAAATTGCGATAATAGACTTAGCTAAATCACCATAAGAAGCAGTAATATAATCTGTTTCCTTGAAGTTATTTAATAAAGCATCAGCCTTATAATCAGCTTCCATACCTGTAGCTTCATACGCAATAACTGCATCAGGGCTATCTAATGCGATAGTTTTTAAATAGTTCTGTGATTTAAGAAATGCATCATCATTCGCAAAAGCTGCTGAGAATGATAACGCAAATGTTAAAGCGATAGAAGTTAATACTGTAAATATTCTTTTCATTCCTATTCTCCTCCAAATACTTTATCCGCAAAACGCACTGTTTCCATTGCGTCTTTCGCATAACAATCTGCACCGATACGATCTGCATATTCCTGAGTCATAACGGCTCCACCTACAACTGTAAGTGTATCAGGCTTCTTTTCCTTCAACAATTTAATAGTATCTTCCATACTCACTACTGTTGTTGTCATTAAAGCACTGAGTCCTACTAATTTTACATCTTCTTTTATTGCAGTATCTACAATGAGTTCAGGTGGTACATCTTTACCAAGATCAATGACATCATAGCCATAGTTTTCTAACATAACCTTCACGATATTCTTTCCAATATCATGAATATCACCTTTGACTGTCGCAATGATGATTTTTCCTTTCATTTCTCTTGGTTTACCTGCCATAGAGTCTTTAATGACTGCAAATGCAGCCTTAGCTGCTTCAGCACTCATTAATAACTGAGGTAAGAAGATAGTGCCTTTTTCAAATCCTTTCCCTACCTCATCAAGGGCAGGAATCAATTCTTCATTAATAATTTCTAGTCCTTCTTTAGTTTCAAGCTGTTTTTGAGTGGCTTTACCTGCATTTTCACTCATACCACGCTTAATACTTTCATATAAAGACATATCAACCGCTTCACTCTTTACAGGAGCTGGTGCACTATTACCATAGGCGCTAATATATTCTGTAAAGTTTGTATCAAGCCCACTTAAGGCAAGATAGGCACGATATGATTTCATCATTGCTTCTGATGAAGGATTGATGATTGCACAGCTGAGTCCTGACTGCATTGCCATAGTAAAGAAGTTCGCATTAATGATTGGTCTTTGTGGAAGACCAAAAGAGATATTAGAAACACCTAGAATAGAATGTCCATGTAATTCATCTCTAATAATACGTAATGTTTCTAATGTCGCAATGGCAGAAGTAGGATCTGATGAAATAGTCATAGCAAGTCCATCGATTACGATATCCTTAGGTTCAATACCATATTTACTTGCTTCTTTATAGATCTTCTTCGCAATACGAATACGATCTGTCGCATTATCTGGAATACCTTCTTCATCTAAGGCAAGTCCTACAACCACACCACCATATTTCTTTACTAATGGGAATACAGCATCCATGGATTCCTGTTTACCATTAACTGAGTTAATCATAGCCTTACCGTTATAGTGTCTTAAGGCTGCTTCTAAGGCGATTGGATCTGATGTATCAATCTGTAATGGCAATGCAATGACAGACTGCAACTTCTTCATGACTTCTACCATCATCTTAGGTTCATCAATTTCTGGTAGACCTACATTGACATCTAGAATATGTGCCCCTGCATCTTCCTGTTTTAAACCTTCAGATAAGATATAGTTAATATCTCCATCACGTAAGGCCTGTTTGAATTTCTTCTTACCAGTTGGGTTAATACGTTCCCCAATAATAACTGGTTTAGGACCTATTTCTACAGCCTGTGAGAAAGAAGTCACAACAGAGATATTCTTCTTTACAGGTGGTTCAATAGGCAGGTCTTTCACTAATTCTATTGTTTTTGAGAGATATTCTGGTGTAGTTCCACAACATCCTCCTAGTACATGCACATTCAATGAGGCAATCTCTTTCATCTCTGATGCGAATTCATCTGCATTCATATCATAATATGTATGACCTTCATCATCAGTCTGAGGTAAACCAGCATTAGGTGTCACAATAATAGGTGTAGAAGAAACTTTAATCATTCTTTCTACAAAAGGTTTAATTTGTGTTGGACCTAATGAACAGTTAATACCCAATGCATCAATATGTAACCCTTCAAGTACGGCGACAACTGATTCTGGTGTACCACCTGTCAACATCTTACCTTTTTCATCAAATACAACAGTCGCACATACAGGTAAATGTGAATGTTCCTTAGCGGCTAGTACTGCAGCTTTTAATTCATAGCTATCCTGCATTGTTTCAATAAGGATGACATCAGCACCCGCTTTAGTTCCATATTCAATGACTTCAGCATAAATATCTACAGCATCATCAAATGATAAATCTCCTAGTGGTTCTAAGAGCTTACCTGTAGGACCTAAATCAAGCGCAATCAGGGCATCCCCGCGCCCTGTAAGTTCTCTTGCCTTTTTTGCATGTTCTACTGCTTTTGTGACTATTTCTTCTAGATTATCTGGATATTTTAATCTATTGGCACCAAATGTATTGGTGTTGATAATATCACATCCTGCTTCTAGATAACCTTTATTTAATTCAACAATCTTTTCTGGATGGTTGATATTCCATGTTTCAGGTAGTTCACCCGCTTGTAAACCCCAGCTTTGAAGTACTGAACCAGTACCACCATCCCAGAATAACCATTCTTTTGTAAGTCTTTCTTTAAATCCCATTACTTGACCCTCCTGAATTCACATTGTGCAGGACAATTGGCACAATCCTTCGTATGACGAGGCTGTGCATGATGTGTAATACCAATGATCGCCGTCACTGATTTGGATGGGACCATTAAGAGACTTTCTAATAAACTGATACCAATCTTATCCATCTGTAATATACGCATAAAATCTTTCTGATGATCTAATGCAAGATCTCCATAACCAGGTGAAAAGCGTGGCTTTAAGAATTCATTATTCTTATATGCCTGCTGATTAAGTTCTTCATTCACTTCATCACAATAAGCTTCTATCATAGCAGCTCCTGCTGCCTGATAGATCACTGCATCACTCATCTTAGTAAGTTCTTTACGTTTAATCAAACGATCGACTTCTATACCTATAGTAGCCGCAAAGAGATAAACTGCATGACAGCCTTTTAAGTTATTCTCTAAGTTTTTACTATGTATCACCATATCACCAATTGTGATTGTATGATTCTCTATTGTGAGAGGTAATCTTTTCACAATATGACGTGGTACAGCTGTTTTCTGTAATACTTCGATACAATGATCAAGTGCACTATTGATTTCAGTAAGATCACCTTCAATGGATTGACGGTATCCTAAGTATCGTAAAGCTTCTTTACGATTGATTTCTATCATTTAAGAATCTCCGAAATATTGTTCATGATGCCTTCGGCGATGTCTGGTTTATTCATTGTATAAACATGAATATGTTTTACACCATTCGCAATTAAATCAATAATCTGTTCAGATGCATAAATAATACCAGCCTGCTTCATGATTTCAGGATTATCACCAAATGCATCCACCATCATCTTGAAATGATAAGGAATAATAGATGTACCTGACATCTGTACAGCACGACTGACCTGTTTCGCATTAGTAATAGGCATAATACCAGCGACTACAGGTACATTAATACCAGCTTCCTTGATCTTATAATACCAGCTTCCTTGATCTTATATAAGAAGTTATAGAAAACATTGTTGTCAAAAAACATCTGAGTTGTTAAGAAATCTGCACCTGCTTCTACTTTTTCTTTTAGATGCTGGATATCTTCCTTAATGCTAGGTGATTCTACATGTCCTTCTGGATAACATGCTGCCCCAATACAGAAATCACCTTTCTCTTTAAGTTTCTTGATTAACTGACAGGCATACTGATAGTCTTCTCCCACTTGACCATCCTTAGGAATATCTCCTCTTAATGCCATGATGTTTTCAATACCATTTTCTTTAAACTGTTCAACCATGGACTCTACATGTTCTCTTGTAGAAGAAACACATGTCAAATGAGCCATGACTTCAACACCATATTTCTCATGAATATCTTTCGCAAGCGCAACAGTATGTGCACTTGTTCCTCCACCTGCACCATAAGTCACAGACATGAAACTTGGATTTAAAGATGCAATCTTTTCTGCAGCCTTTAAGACATTTTCATATTTACTGCTTGTCTTAGGTGGAAATACTTCAAAAGATAAAGTTGCTTTATCTTCGTTTAATAAATCAATTATTTTCATTGATGTTATCCCCCCTTTTTTTCATATTCTACATTATTTTTTTATTAAGAACTAGTATGTGTTTTATAATATTGTTTCAAAACTGAATCTAAGAACTCCGTAGATGCTGAAACATAATAAGGCTCCATACCACTCACAATAGTTAACATTCCATCAGTATATTTCATTTGTGGCTTCTTAAACATATGATTAACATATGCAAAGAACTTCTGTCCATCTAAATCTTCTAAGAAGACTTTAGAGAAACGTATTTCTAGTCCCTGGCTGCTATCTTTCACATCATCAATAAGTGGATCATGTGAAAGGATATCAAATCTTCTCTTGACTACAATATTACGTACCTGTGATGGAAGAACACCATAAAGGTCAGTGAGTTCATGTTCTACACGTTTCAATGTTTCTAAGTCATTGGCTTTATAGACACGCTGATATAGTTCTAACTTTTCCATATCACTTTCTACATAATCTTCAGGAATATAACCATCTACAGGGACATTACGTGATGGTACAGTTTCATCCTCTTTAATCTTACCCTGCTTTTCTTCAATCGCATCCTGTAAGATCTTCATATACATATCAAAACCGACTTGATCAATAAATCCTGCCTGTTCACCACCAAGAATATCACCGCTACCACGAATAGATAAATCTCTCATTGCAATCTTATAACCAGAACCTAATTGTGTGAATTCCTTAATAGCTGTAAGTCTCTTTTGAGCTTCTTCTGTCATCGCACGATCTTTTGTATAAAGAAGATAAGCATATGCAATACGTTCACTTCTTCCTACTCTACCTTTGATCTGATAAAGCTGTGCTAAACCAAACTTATCCGCATTCTCAATAATAATTGTATTCGCATTAGGTATATCAATACCTGTCTCAATAATAGTTGTACATACAAGAATATCGTATTTCTTTTGTACAAAGTCAGTCATGACATCTTCTAGATCATTCTTATCCATTTGACCATGTCCTACACCAATGCGGGCATTAGGTAAAAGTGTCTGCAATGTAGAGGCTGTTTCATAGATGTTTTCTGTTCTATTGTGTAAATAGAAAACCTGTCCATTACGTGATAATTCTCTTTCAATAACCTGTTTAATTAACGCCCAGCTCTTTTCTGAGACATATGTCTGTACAGGGAGTCTATTTAATGGTGGTGTTTCTATTTGTGAGAGTCCTCTAATACCCATGATGGACATTTGTAATGTACGAGGAATAGGTGTAGCAGTTAAAGTGAGTACATCAATTGTTTTTCTTAGATTCTTAATCTTCTCTTTCTGTCTTACACCAAAACGCTGTTCTTCATCGATACAAAGTAATCCTAGATCCTTGAACTCAACATCCTTAGATAAAATACGATGTGTACCGACTAATAAATCAATATTACCTTCCTTTAAATCAGCTAATATCTGTTTCTTTTCTTTAGTAGTCGTGAAACGATTGAGTAACGCAATATTCACAGGGAACTTCTCAAAACGCTTCTGCATTGTACGATAAT
Organism: Catenibacterium sp. co_0103; assembly: GCF_004168205.1. Lineage (GTDB taxonomy): Bacteria > Bacillota_I > Bacilli_A > Erysipelotrichales > Coprobacillaceae > Catenibacterium > Catenibacterium mitsuoka_A. The sequence continues at coordinate 75,624 of NZ_RCYB01000001.1, forward strand.
GTTGTGCTGAAAGAATTGTAGTAGGACATAGGAAAGCACATTGTTTCTTAGATACAACCGCTTTAAAGCAGGCTCTTAAAGCCACTTCTGTTTTACCAAAGCCTACATCACCACATAATAATCTATCCATAGGACGTGGTGTTTCCATGTCCTTCTTGATTTCTTCTACAGCCTGCGCCTGGTCTGGAGTGAGTTCATAACCAAATTCACTTTCAAACTCTAATTGAAGATCCCCATCAGGTTCAAACGCAAATCCTGGCTGTTTCATTCTTTCTGCATATAAGTTAATGAGATCATCAGCTAAACCATCTACCTTCTGTCTGACTCTTGCTTTTTCTTTAGCCCATTTAGGTGAACCTAAAGCATGAATATGAGGTGGTTTACCATCTCTTGATGAATATTTTCTAATTAACTGGAACTGTTCTACCGGTACATAAAGAATATCATTTCCTTTATAGGCAATATGTAAATAATCCTTATGTACACCATCTACAACTAATGTTTCAATACCCATATATTGTCCAATACCATTTGTATCATGAACAACATAGTCTCCTACTTTTAATTCATTATAGTCTGAGATTTTAGTGGCATCTCTATATTTAATATATTTCTTTTTTGTTTCTTGTACTTTAAAGAGTTCCTGACTTGTGAGTAATACAGTCTTCTCTTCTACAAAGTTCATTCCACAAGGTAAATGTCCTAAGAATAGATTAACCCCATCATAAATCTTATTTGTGGCACTTGTGAGAGTAAATGGAATGGCATGATCAGTAAATAGGTTTATTAATATATCTATCTGACGCTTTTCATCTACACCAATCATGACACGATTATATGTAAGTAAGTCCTTTAATTGACTAATAAAGACTTTTTCATTAGCCATAGAGATCATCACAGGCTGAGTCATAAACATGATTTGTTTATCATTTTCTCTAAAGCGTACTAAATCAACATCAGGATGTTTTAAAATATCCTGAGGGTTATTAATAAGCTTAATTCCTCTGATCATCTGTCCTATTTCTTCTAGTTCATGATAATAGAGGTAGTTCTCTTCCATATAAGTCTTATAAGAAGCAAGAATAGAAGCAAGAGATGCAGCAATAATAGTATAATCACTTGCATAATCTATAATTGTGGCAGTTTGAGGGAATAAACTTAAATATTGATAAATACGTGGACTATAGTCATGTGTTTTGAGTGATTCAATATCTAATGCATATGTTTCTTCAAGTTCATCCTTGAATTCATCTTTGATCTTCGTCTTCTCTTTTAAAGCCTTGATAGAAGCTTCTACTTGTGATAAACCATCATCCTCATACATCATATCTGTAGCTGGAAGAATATCGATAGATTCTTTTCTTTCTGTTCTTCTTTGTGAGTCTTTATCATAAAAAGAGATTTCTTCTATCTCATCATCAAAGAATTCAATACGTACTGGATGTTCATACTGAATTGTATAAACATCTAGCACTTCACCTCTTCTAGAGTAATAGAAAGGTGAATCTACTCTTTGGGCATTCTTATAGCCAATAGACTGTAGTTTCTTCTTTAATTCTAAAGGATCAACTGTATCACCCTTCTTTAAACTTATAATACTCTTTTTAAAGAGTTCTACAGGTGTCACATAACGTGTCATTGAATGCATATGACAAACACAGATCATTGGTTTATCTTGTGTCATCGCATATAATGCATTAATTCTTTCTCCTAATAGTTCATAAGAATACGCCACTGATTCTACACGTAATGATTCATCTGCAGGAAAATAGACAACTTGATTCACAAGTTCAGTTAATGTTTTATAGAGGTTAAATGCCTCATATTGGTTATTTTTAATAATCAGGATTTTTCTTGGATGATGCCAAAAAGAACCAGCAATGAGATAAGCCTCATCGCTAGTTGAGTTTGTGACAATAGTTCCTTTGTCTGTATCTAAGGTTCTTAGGGCCTGATTATCTTTTAAAAGATTCAGTATTTTTTCCATAACAATCACCTAGTTAAATTTATTCATTGCTTTATTAAAACCATCATCTAAATAACATAATACAGCTTCTGCTGCATGTTTAGCACCTTCTGATATAAGCTTTTCTTCTTCTTTAGAGTAGTGTCCAAGTACCCAGTCTACAACACTATAAAGCTTATTCTTTGAAATACCTACACGAATACGCTTGAAGTTCTGAGTCCCTACATGAGCAATAATACTCTTGATCCCATTATGTCCACCTGCACTGCCTTTTTCTCTTAAACGTAGTTTACCAGTAGGCATATCCATATCATCATAAATAACTAATAGATCTTCAACAGGAATCTTGAAGAACTGCATTACTGCCGCAACAGATTCACCAGAATTATTCATATAAGTCTGAGGTTTTAATAAAATAACATCTTCACCCTTATACTTGAATTTAGTATATAAGCCTTTGAACTTTTCTTTATCAATAGATTGATTCATTTCATCACTTAATACATCTAAACAATAAAATCCTGTATTATGTCTTGTCATATCATATTCTTTACCAGGATTTCCTAATCCAACAATTAATTTCATTACAATCTCCTATCTTGCACATACGACCATGGATACACCAAATACATTGAGTTGTCCATTTTCTATTCTTTCATTTGACATACTATATAATATCTTAAAATCATCTTCAATACCAATAGTAATGACATCATATGAAGGATTAAAGTAAATCTTAAATTCTTTATAATCTCCTTCATCCTGAGTGAGATGATATTCTACCATACGATAGTAGATATTGTTGATAAATACATGCTGATGCATATCTTCATAGTCATAATATCTAAAGCACTTGTTGTGTTTTCTTAGATCAATAAAGAACTTTACAGCCTGAACAACATTCATATATTCGTCATGACGTTCCCAGTCTAGTTTATTAACTGCATCACCCGCATTATAAGAATTCTGATTACCATTCTTAGTACCTAAAAATTCCTGTCCGGCATGAATAAAAGGAACCCCTTGCGCAAAAATTGTCATCGCAAGAGTTAATAAACATCTCTTTTGGCGACAATATTCATCTTCATGTCCATTGGAAATAATAAATTTATCAAATACAGTCGCATTATCATGACATTCTGTATAGTTAATGCTCTGTTCTATAGATAAGAACTTATTGTAGTCACACATCGCAATAATGGCTTCATTTGTCTTATAAGTATCCCCTGATGTATAGCCTTTGACTTCCATCTGATTAGGTCCCTTGACTGTATCTCTGAAATGATCATTAAAGAAACCTACATGAGGTGTTTTATGGTTATTTTCAATTGTTGTCTTTTCTGAATCGGGTAATGCAGTGCCCATATTCCAACCTTCACCATATAACATAAAAGAAGAATCTAAAGCATGGCCCTGTTCATAAATCATATTCACTGTATCATTATCCACAATACCCATCAAATCCATTCTAAAGCCATCTACACCATAAAGAACCTGCCATCTCTTACACATATCTAAGATATATTTACGGCACATCTTTGCGGTACTATTTAAATCATTACCACACCATGAACCATTAGATAACTCCCCATTTTCATCTCTTCTAAAGAAATAATAAGGCACTGTCTTCTCTAATGAATTATTATTCACATCATGCATATGATTATAGACTACATCTAGAATAACTCTCATATTATGCTTATGAATACAGCGTACCATACGCTGACATTCTAATATTCTCTTATAGCCATCATTTGGATCAGTAATATAACTTCCTTCAGGTACATTATATTGTGCTGGATCATAACCCCAGTTATAGAGTAAATCTGGATGATCTTCATCTACTGTTGCATAATCATTGATTGGTAAAAGCTGTACATGTGTGACACCAAGCATATCTAAATAGTCCATACCTGATGAAAAACCATTCTTAGTCACTGTACCTTCTTCACAGAATCCTAAGAACTTGCCTTTATGTGTAATCTGTCCATATTTATCAATAGAGAAGTCTCTGACACCTACTTCATAAATAACTGCATCTGTCGTATGTTTTAGTTCTGTCAAAGGATAATCTACTCTTCTAACTTTATCCAAATCAATGACTACTGAACTATGCATATTAGCTGTACAAGAATAAGCATATGGATCAGCTGTTTCTATTGATTGTTCATTCATTCCAATAATATAAACATATTCATAACCATCTAGATTTTTCTTAATAGTTGTACTATAGACACCCTTATCTCCTCTTTCTAAAGGATAATAATGAACTTCTTCATCTTTCCAGATTTTTAATACAACTTCCGTAGAAAGAGGTGACCAGACCTTGAATGTCGTTTTTTCTTTTGTATAATGACTGCCTAAATCATCACCATCATAATAAAAATGATCATCAAAATCTTTACTCATAGAAAGCTGACTAAAATCTAAAAAACAAGCTAAACCATAATTATCAAACACTTTATATCTTGTACCTACAGAAAAGTCTGTATGCAAAAGATACGACTGGAATCCATTTTCTTTCTCAGTCGCTTCGCCTTTAAGTATCTTAACTTCACTTGTATCTAAATTCTTTAAATAATACTGACTTGAAATTCCGTTATAATAATTTAATGATAAATCAACTTTGATTAAATCAAAGTCAATCGCATAAGCATACATACGAATCGATTCTCTTTGCATGTCTACATCCCACCCTTTTCTCCCCCTTATTCTATCATAAAAACAGGATAAGAAAAGCGAGTATCTAAATTTGAAAAAGAAAGCCATATATCATTAAAAAAAGACTTAACGTAATCGTTAAGCCTTTGAGTCTTTATTCTTCTTCAGACATCATTGAATCTAATACTTCCTGTACAAATGCATATTCTTCTTCTGTTTCAATAGGAAGAATATTATCTGCATCTTCAGGATCTACCTGTGAAGCATAGATATTCAACTGATCATCTTCATCTGAACTGTTATCTGTATAGATGATATATTCTTTACCTGTTGCGTCATCTGTGAATCCTAAAATGACTTCACAAGTTACTTCTTCACAATCTACGTCTAGTACGAATGTATCTTTCATTAGATTTTCACCCTATTTAAATGCCAGATATCCTTTACATAGTCTTCAATAGTTCTATCACTTGAGAAATGACCACTCTTTGCGATATTAGCTAAGCAGATCTTAGACCAGTTAGCACGGTCCTGATATAAGTTATTGATCTTTTCCTGTGCAAGTCTATAGCTTTCAAAGTCCTTTAATAAGAAGTATTCATCATTTCTAGCCATTAATTCATCAAAGATAATCTTGAATTCTTCTCTTGAAGTGTTCCAAGTACCATCTACTAATGAATCAATAACCTTCTTGATGTTTGGATTATTGTTATATTCATTCCAAGAGCTATAAGAACCACTTGCCTTTAAGTCATTGACTTCATTATCCTTCATACCAAAGATAACTACGTTATCATCACCAACTAATTCCGCAATTTCTACATTGGCACCATCTAATGTACCAAGTGTTAAAGCACCATTCATCATGAACTTCATGTTAGAAGTACCACTTGCTTCCTTACCAGCAGTAGAAATCTGTTCAGATACATCTGCAGCAGGAATAATCTTTTCCGCAATAGTAACACCATAGTTTTCAATAAATACAACCTTTAAGTATTTATTAGTTTCTGGGTCACTGTTTACCTTATCAGCTACGCTGTTAATTAGCTTAATAATCTTCTTAGCTAAATAGTAAGAAGGAGCAGCTTTTGCACCAAAGATATAAGTATGTGGATAAATTCTGAAGCTGCTATCTTCTTTCATTCTCTGATATAAATAGATAATATGCATGACATTTAATAACTGTCTCTTATATGCATGTAATCTCTTAACCTGAATATCAAAGATAGAATTAACATCTACATCAATACCATTATGTTCCTTAATGTAATCTGCAAGAATCTGTTTTCTCTGCTGTTTTACATTATAGAACTTACTCTGAGTAATTGAATCAGTTACATAAGGAGCTAACTTTTCTAAATCATCTGGTCTATGCATCCAGCTATCACCGATTGATTCATTAATTAATGAAGTTAACTGTGGGTTACAATATGCAAGCCATCTTCTATGAGTGACACCATTTGTTTTATTGTTGAACTTGTTAGGATATAAAGTATCGAAATCCTTCATTTCTCTTTCTTTTAAGATATCAGAGTGAAGCTGTGCTACACCATTGACACTAAATGAACCAGCAATCGCAAGTCTAGCCATATGTACCTGACCATCTTTAATAATCATAACTCTCTGTAATAGTTCGTTATCATTTTCAGTCTGCTGTTTTACGAAACCAATGAAACGTCTATTGATTTCTTCGATGATCTGATAAACTCTTGGTAATAAGTCTCTCATCATATCAACAGGCCATTTTTCTAATGCTTCAGCAAGGATTGTATGGTTTGTATATGCGCAGGTCTTACATACGAGATTCCATGCATCATCCCATTCCATTCCATAATCATCAATAAATACACGCATTAATTCAGGAATAACTAATACTGGATGTGTATCATTTAACTGAATAACGTTCTTTTCATGGAAGTTAGTTAAATCAGGATATACTCTTAAATGAGCACGAATAATAGAATTTAAACCAGCACATACAAAGAAATACTGCTGTTTTAAACGTAATACTCTACCAGCATGTGTAGAATCATCAGGATATAATGTCTGGCAGATATCATTCACTTCCTGTGCATACTGACGGAAATCTTTATTTGTAGGAATGTTTTCGCTAGGTTCAGCTTTCCATAATCTTAATGTATTAGTCACCTTAGTATCATTACCAACAATTGGCATATCATAAGGTACAGCACGTACTGCTTCATAATCTACATGCTTCCATCCACCAGTTGCATCATCCCAGATTACTTTACCCCAGAATTTAACTTCTGTTGCATGCTTAGGTTTTCTTACTTCCCACATATTGCCTAAACGTAACCACTGGTCTGGTACTTCTACCTGGTATCCATTTTCAATCTTCTGTTTGAAGAATCCATAGTCATAACGAATAGTATTACCGAAAGCTGGATAAGATAAAGAAGCTAAAGAATCCATAAAGCAGGCAGCAAGACGACCTAAACCACCATTACCTAAACCAGCATCAGATTCTAATTCTTCTAGGTCATGGATATTAATACCATAATCAGCAAGACCTTCTTTTGCAGTTTCATAAATACCTAAGTTCATCATATTGTTGACTAATAGACGACCAACTAAGAACTCCATAGAGAAATAGTGAACCTGTTTCTGCTGCTTAGCCTGAACTGCCATCTTTGTCATAGCCCAGTTAACAGATGCATAGTCACGAACCATAGTTTCAAGAACCATGAACTTTTCTGTTAAATGTGCTTCTTCTACTGTACGACCATATGATTCAATGATTCGCTTAGAAAATTCATACTTAAATTCTTCTTTTGTATTAAACATTTACTACTTTCCTTCCTTTACAACACTTTTCTTTGTCTTCTTTGGAGAAGACGCTTTTTTAGCTGGCTTATGATATTCAAATACCACCGCGCTAAATGGCGCTAATTTCACATGAATACTCTGTGCTTCATTGAGACAAGTACCTTTCTTTGATCTTAAAGCACGTGTATTTGTGTAATTAGAACCGTTATAACTATCTTTATCTGTATTCAAGATTTCTTTATAGCTTCCAGCAAACGGTACTGGTACAGCATAATTATCATGACTATTACCAATAAAGTTAGCTACTATAACTAAACAGTTGCCTTTCTTATCAAATCGAGCATATGAGAATACACTCTGATTATGATCATCTACAACCAGCCATTTAAATCCTTCTGGATCATAATCCATACTATAAAGAGCTGGATGTTCTTCAACCATCTTATTTAAATCCTGCATAAAATGATGGAAAGAATCATGCTGTGGATATTCTAAGATATTCCAAGCCAATGCTTTTCTTTCATCCCATTCCTTGTATTCACCTAATTCATTACCCATGAAATTAAGTTTCTTACCAGGATGAGTCATCATATATGTATATAAAGCTTTTGCCTGTGCGAACTTCTCTCCATCAAGTCCCCACATCTTATTTAAAATAGTTGCTTTACCATGAACCACTTCATCATGTGAGAATGGTAAAATAAATCTTTCTGAATAGAAATACATCATTGAGAAAGTTAATAAATTATGATCATATTGACGATAAACTGGATCTTCTTTGAAATACTTCAATGTATCATTCATCCAGCCCATATCCCACTTATAATCAAATCCTAAACCACCATCCTTAACTGGTTTAGTAACATATGGGAAATCAGTTGAGTCTTCTGCAATAGTCATTAATGCAGGATATCTTTCATGAATCTGTTCATTCATAGTCTTTAAGAACTCTAAAGCCCCATTATTTGTACCAAAGTCTTTATTACCTTTCCAGTAAATAAGGTTGCTGACAGCATCAAAACGAATACCATCAATATGGAATTCTTCTGCCCAAAAATGAACAGCACTCTTTAAGAATGAACGTACAGTATCTTTTGTCACATCAAAATATACTGAATCCCATTCAGAATAACGGTTATTCACATCTGCATATTCATAAACCCAGCCTCCATCAAACTGATAAAGACCATGTCCATCTTTTACAAAATGAGCAGGTACAAAGTCCATAATGACACCTATACCTTCTTTATGACACGCATTAATGAAATCCTTTAACTGTTTTGGCTGTCCATAACGACTTGTCGCACTAAAGTAACCTGTTGCCTGATATCCCCAAGAACCATCAAATGGGAACTCATTTAAAGGCATTACTTCAATATGTGTATAGCCCATCTTCTTTACATAAGGAATGATTTCATCAATCATTTCTTCATATGAATAAAATTCTCCATCAGATGTATCTGTAAATTCCTTTTTCATCTTCCAAGAACCAAGATTCGCTTCATAAATATTCATGTTACGATCATAGTTATTAGAACGTGACTTCATCCATCTAGAATCATGCCAGCGATAACCATCTAAATTATATACCTTAGATGCTGTACCTGGTCTAATTTCACTGAAAAAGGCATATGGATCTGCACGATCAACAATAGCTCCAGAAGGTGTTTCAATTCTATATTTATAAAGGTCATACTGCTTTAACCCTTCAATATAGAGAGTCCACACGCCTCCATCATTATATCTCTCCATATAATGTTGTGTTCCGTCCCAGTCATTAAAATTACCTACAACCTGAACACTTCTTGCATGTGGTGCATATACTGTAAAGCGAACGCCCTTTTTATCCGGATGAGCACCGAATACCTTATATGCTTCTAAACACTTTCCTTCAAAAAACAATTTTATCAAGAAATTATCTAACATACCTATATGTCTCCCTTCATAAACTTTATTATACAATAAATATGACCAAACTTCATTCATTTCAGACAACATAGGCAAAAAAATGTAAACGTTTACTTAATTGTAATGTCTTGAATATTATTTAATACGATAGAAACTGTTCCATCAGGGTTTTCTTTCTTTTCAAAAGTAGAGCCATTCACATATTCATCTACTGGCATAGTTATCTGAATATCCTCATCAAGAGTAATCTTAACAACCTCTACAGAACGTCCTAATGCATTTAAAGAAATTGTATCATCCTCACCAATCCCAAGATCCTTCAACATTGTTTCTGATTCTTCCTGAGCCTGATAATCTCTTTCCATGACCTTACGAACTACTTCTATTGGTTTAACAAGTTCACCCATCTGTGTTCTTTCTAATATTTCCTGTTTTACAAGTGGAAGTGCTTCTTTATCATTCACATGATAAATATCATCAATCTTATTCACTACTTTCTTCATAGTAGAAATCTTCTGACGATCAGTGAGTTTTTCTTCTCCCTTGATCCATTGACTATTAAGGTAAGTATCCATCTTGCCATCAATGAGATACTTCTTTTCAATAAGAGATATCTTCTTATGATCTGTATCTATAATAATCGCTTCATCAACAGCTGTACCAATCTGAGGAAGAACCTGTCTTCTTGTAATACGGACATTTTCCTCTTCTACAAGAGATACAGAATTATATTTATAATTAAGCTTTAAAGCGGCAATCATATGTACACCATCACGATAACAATCCACATATAAAATATTACTATTAGGCATTTCTTCAATCACTGAACCTAATGCAAAGAACTTTTCACTAATTTCTTTTGCCTGTTTCTTGAATTCTTCATCATCTTCTAGCATCTTATCTGCACGAAGTAATAATTCATGAAGTGAAGGCACAACAAGCTCTTTAATAGCTGGACTGTATAAAGCTTTTTCTACTTTTTTATGATAATATTCCTGAGTTGTATCATTTAATTCACAGAAATCTTCACTTAAATATATCTTACGATGCTCAAAATCAAGCATATGCATCATGATTTTATTAATAATAATAGTGTTCATTTAAATTCTCCTTTCACGTGTGTCATTATAGCAAATTTCTTCTATTCCTCAACCTTTTCTTATTTAATTTCTAGTAACAATACCCCTAATTTTGTGGTACTATTTCCTTAGGTGATTATAATGGACAACAAAAATTTCAATTTTCCAGATGACAAGATTTTCCAATATATTACATATGGTATTGTCTTAGCTTTTATTCTTTTTAATTTAGACTCAGTATGGGACTTCTTCCTTAATGCATTAGGGCTTGCAAGACCATTCTATATTGCGATAGTAATCGCATTTGTGATCAATATTCCAATGAAACTAGTAGAGAAGTTACTTGTGAAAGCAAGAGAACAATTGATGAAGAAAAAACCTAACTTAAAGCTTCCTCAATTCTTAACAGAGGGAACTCGTGGTATTGCGATGGTTATCACTATTATATGTTTACTATTAATATTAGTGATGTTCTTCTCATTCATTATTCCTAGAATTGGAGAAAGCTTCTCACTCTTATTCTCTAACTTAGATAATTATGCAAGAAGACTTGCTGTCTATATTACTTCTATATGTACAAAATTTAATATTGATTATTCAGTAACAGTAGATGAAGTACAGAAATGGTTTGCCTCTATTGATTTAAGTACAATTCTTGCGACTGCAGGTAATTTCTTAGGTAATCCTCATTTTAAAACAACAGAATTTGTATCAAATATTGGTGGTTCATTCATTACTGCCATCACTTCATTCTTTATGGCTCTCTATCTTCTTGCAAATAAAGAGAAACATCTTGAACAAGGTAGAAAACTCATTGCATATATATTAGGTCATAAACGTGCAGGCGTCGCTTTTGATATCATGAGTGAAGCCAATCATTACTTTAATAGTTTTGTGACAGGACAGATGTTAGAAGCAATATGTTTTATGTTAGAGGTTTATATTGCGATGCGTTTATTTAGAATGCCTTTCCCTGAATTAATTGCGATTATGGCTTTCTTATTTAGCTTTGTCCCAATGTTTGGTAATTTCATTACCTTCTTTGCGGGACTCATCTTAGTGGCTGCAGCACAGAGTAAGAGCATGTTCGCTTTTGCGATTATTTATCTTTGCTTACAGCAGTTTGAAGGTAATTTTGTATATCCTAAGATTGTAGGTAAATCTGTAGGTATAAGTGGTTTATTTGTCTTATTAGGTATTACTATATTTGGTAATCTATGGGGTGTTGTTGGTGTACTTATTGGTGTACCACTTACTGCTTTGATCTATGCTGTATTCTCTAGAATTATTAATATAGGACTCTATCAGAAACATATAGAAGTCACATACAATAACCTCTATAAACTAGATGAAAATGGAAATAGAATAGATAATAAAGTAAAACCAAAAAAGGACCCTTCTATTTAATCGGGATCCACATATTATGCCAGTTGAAATATTCTTCTTATGGTTTCCACATAAAACAATCTGAGTAAAGATGTCACCATCTAACTCTAGATTGTTTTTTTCATTTATTTCTCCATTTCCCCGCGCCTTCGTTGCGCGGACACAAATATATAACCAAACTCAAATCCACCAAAACTATAATGTGCCTCTCGATATAATAGTATAATCAAAGAGAGGTGGTATACTACAGAGCACGTGAAGGTGAGTAGGCAATTCTGCTCAAATAGAATATCCTGAATTTTTATAAGTCGCCGCTATCTTTTCAAGCACAAATAAGTTGGACTTAGAGCCAGGACACTTATGATTGTACAATCAACT
>NZ_RCYB01000002.1 GCF_004168205.1 Catenibacterium sp. co_0103
AGTTGATTGTACAATCATAAGTGTCCTGGCTCTAAGTCCAACTTATTTGTGCTTGAAAAGATAGCGGCGACTTATAATTATTCAGGATATTCTATTTGAGTAGAATTGCCTACTCACCTTCACGTGCTCTGTAGTATACCACCTCTCTTTGATTATACTATTATATCGAGATGCGCACTAGAGTTTTGGGGGATTTGAGTTTGGTTATATATTTGTGTCCGCGCAACGAAGGCGCGGGGAAATGGAGGAAATTATGTCTTTAAAGGAAAAGGAGGAAAAGATTGCAGAGCTAGAAAAGAAGCTTGCAGTCATTAAGAATGATAGAGAAATAGATTCCAGTAAGATTGAAGAAACAATCAATGATTATAAGAAAGAGACATATTCACATCTTTGTGCATATGATCGTGTTTATCTTGCGAGAAAACCTGAACGTTCTCATATACATGAGTTTATTGATCATGTGTTTGATGAGTTTGTAGAAATGCGTGGCGATCGTTATTTCAAGGATGATCAGGCCATTGTCGGTGGTATTGGAATGTTTAATAACATGCCAGTCACAATTATTGGACATCAAAAAGGAAGAAGTATTGATGAAAATTTAAAGTGTCAGTTTGGCATGGCAAGTCCTGAAGGGTATCGTAAAGGGATGCGTTTAATGAAACAGGCAGAGAAGTTCCATCGTCCTATTATTACTTTTATTGATACACCAGGTGCTTATCCTGGTATTAGTTCTGAAGAGAATGGTATTGGTGAAGCAATTGGTCAGAGTCTGATGATGATGAGTGATTTAAAGGTCCCTATTATTGTGATTATTACTGGTGAAGGGGGAAGCGGTGGTGCTTTAGCCCTAAGTATTGGTGATCACTTAGCCATGTTAGAAAATGCGGTTTATTCTGTTTTATCTCCTGAAGGTTTTGCATCTATTCTTTGGAAAGATGTGAAGGGAGAACGTATTGAAGAAGCATGTGAAGTCATGAAAATGACAGCTGAAGATTTATATCATTATGGGATTATTGATGAAATCATCAAGGAACCTCTAGGTGGTATGACTATAAATCCTGTCGCTGTCTATAGAAATATACGTAAGGTGATTAGAGAACAGTTAGATATTCTAGTCCCAATGGATGTAAATACTTTAATACGTAAGAGATATAACAGATATCGTAAGATTGGAGAATGGAAGAATGGATAAAGGTATTTCTGTCATCGATACAGGATATTATGTACCTGAGAATGTACTGACTAATGATGATCTATCAAAGATAGTTGATACGAGTGATGAATGGATTTATCCCCGCACTGGTATCAAGAAACGTCATATATGTAAAGATGAAACACTTATAGATATGGCTTATAAGGCATCTTTAAAGGCATTAAACAACATCAACAAAGAAGATATTGGAATCATTATTGTGGCAACAATGTCTTCTCCCTATAATACCCCTTCTATTGCCTGTCTCTTACAGGAACGTTTAGGTTTAAATAATGATGTATTTGCGTTTGATTTAAACGGGGCATGCAGTGGGTTTGTCTATGCATTATCAGTGGCACGTTCATTACTTTATACAAGTGATAAGCGTTATGCCTTAATTATTGGTGCTGAACAGCTTTCAAATCTCATTGATTGGAAAGATCGTACAACATGCATCTTGTTTGGTGATGGGGCTGGTGCTGTTGTCATAGAGAAAGAAAAGAAATTATTTTGTGATTATCAAGGATCAGAAGGCAATGAAGAAGTGCTTTATGGTTTAAAGAATGATTATTTACATATGGAAGGTAAAGAAGTATTTAAGTTTGCGACAAGAGTTCTTCCTATGTGTATAGAGAAAGTATTAGAGAAAGCATCACTTACTAAAGATGATATTGATTACTTTGTGGTGCATCAGGCGAATGAAAGAATTATTCGTCATGTCTATAAGAAAATGAAAGTAACATCAGATAAGTTTTATCTGAATGTCGATGAATATGGTAATACATCTGCTGCAAGTATTCCTCTTGTACTTGGAGAGATGAATGAAAAGAAGTTATTAAAAAGAGGTATGAAGATACTCTGTGTTGGTTTTGGTGCAGGACTGACTTATGGTGCCAATCTGATAGAGTGGTAAGGAGAAGACTATGTGGTTAAATGAAACATTAAAGATTAAATACCCTCTTATTCAGGGTGGTATGGCTAATATTGCGACAGGCGCTTTTGCGGCAGCTGTGTCTAATGCAGGTGGTTTAGGACTTATTGCAGGAGGTGGTATGTCTCCTGAGATGTTAAGAGAAAATATCCGTGAGGCAAAGAAACTTACTGATAAACCTTTTGGTGTTAATTTGATGTTATTACATCCTCAAGCAGGAGAAATGGCTGATATTGTGGTGGAAGAAAAGGTTCCTGTTGTTACAACAGGTGCTGGTAATCCAGGTATTTATATTAAGAAATGGAAAGAAGCAGGTATTATTGTGATGCCTGTAGTCCCTAGTGTTGCCCTTGCGAAACGTATGGAAAAAGCAGGTGTGGATGCCGTTATTGCAGAAGGAACTGAATCTGGTGGTCATGTGGGAGAATTGACTACTATGGCTTTAGCACCACAGGTCAAGGCTGCAGTGAATATTCCTGTGATTGTTGCAGGCGGGGTTGCGAGTGGTAAACAGCTTCTTGCAGCAGTTGCACTTGGTGCTGATGGTGTACAGGTTGGTACTATTCTTCTTGCAAGTACAGAATGTCCTATTCACCAGAACTATAAGAATGCGATTATTAAGGCAAAAGATACTGATACAACAGTAACTGGACGTATTGCTGGAACTCCTGTACGTATCTTAAAGAATAAGATGGCACGTACTTATATTAAGAAGGAAAAAGAAGGAACCGAAATGATGGAACTAGAAAAGTATACATTAGGTTCTTTAAAACGTGCTGTATTTGAAGGTGATGTAGAAACCGGTTCTTTAATGAGTGGTCAGGTAGCTGGCATGGTGCATGAAGAAAGAAGTCTTAAAGACATCATTGAAGGTTTATTTAAAGAATATGAAGAAGAAAAGAAACGTGTGATGGAGGTTCATCTATGAAAATAGGATCACATTCTTTATCTCTCCCTTTAATTCAGGGAGGAATGGGTGTTGGTGTTTCCTTAAGTTCTTTAGCTGGAAATGTGGCTAAAAAGGGAGCTATGGGTGTTATTTCTACAGCTCAGATTGGCTTTAAGAAGCCTTCTTTTCTTAAAGATACAAAGAAAGCAAATCTAGAAGCGATTGATGAAGAAATCAAACGTGCTAAAGAGATTTCAAATAATAAAGGTATGGTGGCAGTCAATGTCATGGTTGCCTTAAGTGATTATGAACAGCATGTCAAACAAGCTGTAAAAAGTGGCGTAGATGCGATTATTTCTGGAGCTGGTTTACCATTAAAGCTTCCTGAATACGTGGATGAAAAAACAGCCATTGCACCTATTGTATCTTCTGGTAAGGCAGCACGTTTGATATTAAACAAGTGGAAACGTCAGTATAATCGTACAGCTGACTTTATTGTGATTGAAGGATATAAAGCAGGTGGACATCTTGGATTTAAGAAGGATGAACTATTAGAGAATACATGTGCTTCTCTAAAGGATATCTTGGAGGATGTTAAGGAAATTGTGAAAAGCTTTGAAGAGCTATTCAATCATTCTATTCCAGTCTTTGTAGCTGGAGGCATCTATACTAATGAAGATATTAAAGAGATGTTAGAAGCTGGTGCGGATGGTGTTCAGATGGGTACACGTTTTATTGGTACTTATGAATGTGATGCTTCAATGGAGTATAAGAATTATTTTATTAACGGTAAGAAGGAAGATATCAAAATTGTACAGTCTCCTGTTGGTATGCCAGGACGTGCTTTTATGACACCTTTTATGGAAAAGACACATCCTATTAAGAGATGTTTTAGATGTATTGCGAGCTGTGATATGAAGTCTATTCCTTATTGTATTACTCAGGCTTTAATTAATGCGGTGAATGGTGATTGTGAGAATGGTCTTGTATTTACTGGCACAAACGGATATCGCATTGACAAGCTTGTACATGTAAGTGATCTGATTGATGAATTAATGGAGGGTATTGTATGAAACTCGGTTTTATCTATGCAGGACAAGGAACACAATATGTAGGTATGGGACAGTCTTTTTATGAAAATGATGAAGACTGTAAGAACCTATTAGATAATGTAAAATTAGATTTTGATTTAAAGGATATCATGTTTAATAGTGATGAAAAGACTATTAGTACAACTCGTTTTACTCAGCCTGCGATGGTAGCAGTTGCCAATATGGCTACTCTTCTTTTAAAGAAGAATAGGATTACACCTGATTATGTATGTGGTTTATCTTTAGGTGAATACAGTGCTTTAAGTGCAGCAGGTGTATTTGATCCTGAAACAGCAATCCAGGTTGTAAGAGAAAGAGGGCTCGCAATGGAAAAGGCCGCTGAAGGTGTTGAGAGTGCAATGATGGCTATTCTTGGACTTGAACGTGAGCCATTACTTAATATATGTGTTGGCTGTGATGGGTATGTTTCTATTGCGAACTATAACTGTCCTGGACAGTTAGTTATTGCAGGAGAAAAGAAAGCAGTAGAAGAAGCAGGTCAGAAAGCATTAGATCATGGTGCAAGAAGAGCTGTACCTTTAAATACAAGTGGTCCTTTCCATACAAAGTTATTAAAAGATGCAAGTACAAGACTTCATGAAGTATTTAAAAATGTTAAATTCCATGAAATGAATGTTCCAGTGATTTTCAATTGTACTGGTAAGGAATTAGAAAATTGCAGTGTACAGGATATGTTAGAGAAACAGGTCATGAGTCCTGTATATTTTGAAGATAGTATTCGTACTATGATCAATAATGGTGTGGATACAATGATAGAAATTGGTCCTGGTAAGGTATTAAGTGGTTTTGTCCGTAAGATTGATAAAAAAATCAAGACATATCAGGTAGAAGATATGGCTTCTTTACAGAAGTGTGTGGAGGCATTAAATGAAACTAAGTAATAAGGTAGCCCTTGTCACTGGAGGGTTAAAAGGTATTGGACGTGCGACAGTGATGGAACTTGCAACTCAAGGTGCAGATATTGCGTTAAATTATCGTGCAAGTGAAAAGAATAAAGTATTAGCTGAAGAATTAGTGAAAGAACTTAAAGATCTTGGTAGAGATGTATTATGTGTTGAAGGTGATATTTCTCATGAAGAGGATGTAGAAAAGATCTTCAAGAGTATCAAGAAGTACTTTGGACATCTTGATATTCTTGTGAATAATGCAGGTATTACAAGAGACCAGTTAATTTTAAGAATGAAAACTGAAGACTTTGATGCCGTTATTAATACAAATCTTAAGGGAACTTATTTATGTATGAAGCAGGCAAGTCGCTTAATGATGAAACAGAAGTCTGGTCATATTATTTCTTTATCTTCTGTCGTAGGTGTGATTGGTAATGCCGGACAGGTTAACTATGCAGCAAGTAAAGCAGGTGTCATTGGTATGACAATGTCTCTAGCAAGAGAATTAGGTCCTAGAGGTGTCACTGTGAATGCAGTAGCTCCTGGATTTATTGAAACTGATATGACAGAAGTATTAAGCGATGAAATTAAAGTTGGTTTAAAGGCATCTATTCCTTTAGGAACACTTGGACATGTAGAAGATGTTGCAAAGACAATCGCATTCCTAGCAAGTGATGATGCAAAGTATATTACAGGACAGACCATTCATGTAGACGGTGGAATGGCTATGTAAGGAGGAGCTTATGACAAAACGTAGAGTAGTAGTTACAGGTATAGGAACAATAAATCCTATTGGACATAATGTGGAAGAAACATGGAAGTCTATTGAAGAAGGTAAGTGCGGTATTGCGCCTATTTCTTTATTTGATACAAAAGATATGAAGGTCACTCTTGCTGGTGAAGTCAAAGACTTTGATGTTACAAAGTATATTGATAAGAAAGAAGCGAAAAAGATGGACCGCTTTATTCAGATGGGTATGATTGCAGCTAAAGAAGCGGTGACTGATAGTGGTCTTGATATCAACAACATTGATTCTCATCGTTTTGGAGTGATTGTATCAAGTGGTATTGGCGGTTTAGGTTCTATTGAAAAGAACTATCAGACAGCAGAAAAGAGAGGTTTTGATAGAGTATCTCCTTTCTTTATTCCTATGACTATTTCTAACTTAGCAGCGGGTCATATTGCAATTGCTTATCATGCACAAGGGTTATGTACCTGCCCAGTGACTGCCTGTGCAGGGGGTACAAATGCGATTGGTGATGCTTTTAGAAATATTCGTGATGGATATCAGGATGTCATGATTGCTGGTGGATGTGAAGCTTCAGTAACTCCTTTAGGTATTGGTGGATTTACTTCTATGAAGGCTTTAAGTGATGCCACTGATCCTAAACGTGCTTCTATTCCTTTTGATAAAGAAAGAAATGGATTTGTCATGGGTGAAGGAGCAGGTATTCTTATTCTTGAAGAATTAGAACATGCCTTAAAGAGAGGCGCACATATTTATGGTGAAATGACTGGTTATGGTGTAAGTTGTGATGCCCATCATATTACTGCCCCACTTCCTAATGGTGAAGGTGGTGCCTATGCAATGCAGAATGCATTAGATGATGCAGGTATCAGTTATGATGTGATTGATTATATTAATGCGCATGGTACTTCTACTCATTTAAATGATTTATGTGAAACTGAAGCGATTAAATCAGTATTTAAGGAACATGTATACAAGCTTGCAGTAAGTTCTACTAAAGGTCATACAGGACATTGTTTAGGGGCTGCAGGAGGTATTGAAGCAGTACTATCAGTATTAGCCTTAAAGCATGACTTTATTCCTCCTACTTTAAATTATCAGGCAAAGGATGAAGAATGTGATTTAAATGTAGTACCAAACGTTGGTGTTAAGAAAGATCTTCATTATGTGATGAGTAATTCATTAGGTTTTGGTGGACATAATGCAAGTATTATATTCAAGGAGTATGACAATGGAACTAAATAGTAATGAAATTGCGAAAATTAATCCTCATCGTTATCCATTTGCGCTTGTAGATCGTATTACTGATTATAAGCCAGGAGAATATGCGAAAGGCATTAAGTGTGTCAGTGTGAATGAAATGCAGTTTATGGGGCATTTCCCTGAGCATCATGTAATGCCAGGTGTATTGATTGTAGAAGCTTTAGCACAGACTGGATGTATTGCGATATTAAGTCAGAAAGAACATCAGGGTAAGATTGTCTTCTTTGCAGGAATCAATAAATGTAAGTTTAAAGGTCAGGTCATTCCTGGAGATGTGATGGAATTAGAATGCACACTCACAAGAATGAGAGGTAAGATCGGTATTGGTGAAGCAAAAGCAACAGTCAATGGTAAAACTGTTGTACAGGCTGAACTCACTTTTGCGATTGGTGACTAATGAAATATATAGAATTTGAAGAAATTGATTCTACTAATACGTATATTCATGATCATTATCAGGAATTAGATGATGATACAATTGTCCGTGCACATTATCAAACTCATGGTCGAGGACGTTCTAATCATATCTGGGAGGCAGATAAAAATGAACAGCTTCTCTTTAGTTATTATATGAAACAGAACGTGGATCCTTTAAAAGTGTCTGCCATTATGGCTTATGCGATTGTGACAGTTCTAAGAATGAAACAGATCAATGCATTCATTAAGTGGCCAAATGATATATATATAAATAATCAAAAGATTGCAGGTATTCTTGTAGAGACAATTTATGAGAGTACTTTACAGGGTATTATTATTGGGATAGGGTTAAATATTAGTAAGGGTTCTTACTATTCTCTATCTGATGTGATAAATCATCCTATAGATAAAGAAAAGCTGATGTTGAATATTATTGATACATTTAAGAATATGCTTCATATGCCTTTTGCATCTTTATTAGATGGCATGAATCGTCATTCTTATTTAAGAGGTAAGACAATTCCCTATAAAGAGTATGGTTTAGTGAAATTCTTATATCTAGATGAGAATTGTCATCTTGTGATAGAGGATGAAAACAAGAAAAAACATACGATTCTCTTGAATGAATTATCATTAGGTCGTATATAATTAGTCTTCTCAAATATGTGATAAAATTGTAGAATAGAGTCAAGGAGTGGAATTATGGACGCGAAAAAGAATAATTTAATGGATTCTATTAATACAGTTTTTAAACTCGCCATTAAAGTGCAGGAAGATTATATTAAACATAGTCCTTTTCCTGAGTTATCAATGAATGAAATGCATATTATAGAGGCTGTAAGTAAGCAGCAGTTTCCTACTATGACAAATGTTGCAAAGACATTAAAGGTAACTGTAGGAACATTAACTACTAATGTAAAGACTATTGTGAATAAAGGTTTTCTTACAAGAGAACGTTCTTCTGCGGATCATCGTGTCACATATCTACGTATTACTGATAAAGGATATCAGGCATTAGAGGTTCATAACCAGTTCCATAGGGATTTATCTGGACTTTATAGTCAGCATATTCCTGATGAAATGATTGGCTGGGTATATGATACAATAGAGAACGTCATAGAAGACTTAAAAGAATACCAGAAAAAACTTAATAAATAATATAAACCCCTATAGAAGGTGTGATTCTTCTATAGGGGTTTTTTACACTTATTTTCTTAAACCATACCACTGATGTAAAAGAGAAATTAATTCATCCTTATTTGTTGCTTGTACACCAATAGCTTTTAAATCCACATTTTCATCTACCATCACTGATAAAAACGTCTCCATATCTTTCTTGATTTCATCGCTAAGTATCATTCTTGTATTAGGCGAGACCAATTGAGCCAATCGAAATACATGATTCTTGTGTTTCTTAGTATTCTTACTATCAATATGTTCACCACATAACCTTCCTTCTGTCAAATCTAACCACGCTTTAGCTTTAAATGCAATTAAACATAGAGGGCTGAGAACTGGTACGCCATCAATAATTAACTGTCCACCTTTTAATAAGTCATAATAATCTTTATTCAAAAGAATAGCAGATAAACTTGATACCTCTTCATCAATTGGTAAAGGTGTAAGAATTGAATCATTATCTAAAATCATATAATCAGGATTTCTTGAAAATATTTCTATCATATATGGGTATTGCTTACTCTTAGGACAACTAAATCTGTAAAACTGTGCTTTACCTGTACTTTTATTTAAATGTGAATACTTAGCTTCTTTAATATACTCCCAAAATCTCCTGCCAAATTCTGCTGTTATAGACTCAACAATTAATACAATATCTATATCCTTGGTAGCTCGAAATGGGAGTTCTTCATTTTCCATTATAACATCACAGGCCGTGCCACCAATAATAACATATTGATTCTCGAACCCTTTAAAGTATTCTTTAAACTTAGCAATTCCATTGACCATTAATCTGTCAGCTCCTTTTCTAGTATGTCTTCTAAGACTTCTTCAATTCTTTCATCTTTATTTTCTTTCAAAGACAATACTATAGAAAGAGTATCTGCGATATTTGTATGAGTAAATAATTGAGGATCATAGGCCCATATTTCTACTTTTACCTGTACTTCTGGGTCTATCAATTCATCAATAAGCTGCGTCTTATCAAAGTCCTTTTCATATACTGCATATGTTCTAAAACGGCTTGGATTCAACATACTCATTTCTGATAATGCGGTCTCTCCTGCAAGAACCATATAATCTGTAACCAAAAACTGATTCATATATCCTACTTGACGTACTGGTGTTAAGAGATAGTGTTGAATATGCTCAAACAATTCTTTATAAGAATATTTCGATTCTATTACCTTATTCACACCATCCTTATATACTAAAAATAAATCTGTCATTTCTAATTGTATAACTGCCCTAGACAGGGTCATTGCGGAAAATGGAAGGCTCTTTGACAGATCTGATACATATACCTTCTTCTCATGATTATACATATAAGCAAGAAATAATAACTGTGTTGAATAGACAAACTTGTCTTTAATCTTTTTTGGTTCCTTTTCATTTACAAGTAATGTACCAATAAAAGGAAGAAAAGTTTGTTTATCTGTTATGAAAGGAATGTGATTCTCAAGAAGACTCTTTCTTCTATAAAATGATATTGTCTTACTATATAATACGACAGGAACATCATCAATTACTCGAATTTTTTGTATTTGTTTTTTGAATGATGGAAGTGTTGGCAGTTCTTCTATCGGTATAATCACAATACAACGTATATTTTCTATATAAGCTGTATAGAATTGATAATTACTCACAATATAGAGAGGTAATATGCTTTTCTTATCCCAAGGTTCATATCTTATAGATAGGCCAAATATATTATCAATCATTGTATAGGCTCCTTTTAACTTAATTTATTTCATTTTAACTTTGTGAATGTTAATATGCAAGTTTTTGAGTTAAATAAAAAAATCCTCCAGATGATATATCTAGAGGATATTCATAAGATATGCCCACCTTCAAGTAATAGATATATAACTCGAAGAAGCAAAATAAATAATATGAGTATAAACCACGCTTTGAATTCTTTCATGCCCTTAACCTCTTAACAGAGATTATACCAGGCAGTTATGGAATTATTGTGTACTTTTAGATATTATAGCCATGATCCATAGGACCACTTCCCTGACCTAAATCTAACATAGCACCTATTGCACCAGAAAGATATGCTTTAGCATGTCTAACTGATTCTTCTAGTGTATAGCCTTTAGCCAAGTTGGATGCAATCGCACTTGATAAAGTACATCCTGTACCATGTGTATTACTGTTGTCTATTCTATGTCCTTTAAACCAAGTACCCTTTTCACCATTGTATAGGTAGTCATTGGCATCATTTAATTGATGTCCACCTTTGACTAATACAGCACAATGATATGTGTCATAAATCTTCTTAGCTGCTATTTCCATATCTTCTACAGTCTTAACTTCCATATCAGTGAGTACTTCTGTTTCTGGAATATTAGGAGTAATGACTTCAGCAATAGAAAGTAATTCTTCCTTTAATGTAGAGATAGCTTCATCACTAATAAGCTTTGCGCCACTTGTCGCAACCATGACTGGATCTACCACAATATGCTTCGCATCATAATGTTTCAACATTTCTACAATAGTATGAATAAGTGCTTTAGAAGACACCATACCAATCTTAACAGCTTCTGGATAGATATCATCAAATACAGCACGAATCTGGCTTTCTAAGAACTCTGGAGTAACATCCATAATATCTGTCACACCCGTTGTATTCTGGGCTGTGAGGGCTGTAATAGCGCTCATACCAAATACTTTATTAGCAAGCATTGTCTTTAAATCTGCTTGTATTCCTGCACCACCACTCGAGTCACTACCGGCAATAGTTAAACATGTATGCATTGTTTCATAAAGTGCATCCACACGCTTCTTTAAATCAATAGTAGCCTGTTTAATATTCTTCTGACCAAATAAAGCACTAATAACCGCAATGCCATCAATACCTGTATCTTTAAGTAATAAGCAGTTATCATAACTGATTCCACCAATGGCTACCATTGGAAGATCCACTGTATCCGTCATTTCTTTTAAACGCTTGATACCTAATACTTCCGCATCATCTTTAGAAGATGTAGGGAAAATAGCCCCTATACCTAAATAGTCTGCACCATGTTCTTTCGCAATTCTTGCTTCTTCTATAGTATGTGCACTTACACCAATTATCTTATCTGGCCCAAGTATTTCTCTTGCCTTCACGCATGCCATATCATCCTGACCCACATGAACACCATCTGCATCTATTTCCTTAGCAAGCATAACATTATCATTAATAATAAATGGTACATCAAATAAACGACATAGTTCTTTAATATTCTTTGCTTCTTCATAGAAAGAGGCTTCATCTAGGTCTTTTTCTCTTAGCTGAAGACAAGTTGCACCACCCATTAAAACATCTCTTACCTGCTCATATAGAGTCTGTTCTCCTGTCCAATGACGATCTGTCACAGCATAGAGTCTCAACATGTCATTATTGAACTTCATATTTACCACTCTTTTCTAGTTCTTCATCAGTCATATTGAATAATGCATCAATTAAATAAGTACGAAGTGTTGCATTACCTTCACCTTCTTTTAATTTAGATGCACCAATTTCACCCGCAATACCCATGGACATAACAGCTGCCGCAGCACTATCTACACTATTTTCTACTGTTAAGAAACAGCCTAAGATACCTGATAACATACATCCAGTACCAGTAATAGCACTCATTTCTTTACATCCATTATTGATCATATAGCACTTATTACCATCAGTGACATAATCTATAGGACCAGTCACAATAATAATAGTATTGAGTTCTTTTGCGAATGCTTTGATATCGTCAATAAGATCCTGTGAGTTCTTCTGATCTTCTGCAGATGCATCAACACCTTTAGTATGACCTGTACCAGCCATTAAAGTCTTGATTTCTGAAACATTCCCTTTGATGGCATCAAAATGAATCTGAGCGAGTAGATCCTTACATGTATTAGTACGTAAATCAGTCGCACCTGCACCTACTGGATCTAATACAGTAATATGTTTACACGCATTAGATGCCTTACCTGCTTCAAACATAGAAGCAATTTTCACCTGATTGAGAGTCCCAATATTAATATTTAATGCATTACTGATAGAAGTCATCTGTGCCACTTCTGTGATCTCATCTGACATAATAGGACTGCCACCAATTGCAAGAATCGCATTGGCTACATCATTCACTGTTACATAGTTAGTGATGTTGTGTACTAATGGTTTTACTTCTCTTAATTTCTTAATGTAGTTCATATTCTTTTCCTCCATAAAAAAGAGCACGCTGAAAGAGGGTGCTCATAAAATTCCTACGTTGGCATTATCCAAATCAGGTTTCATGGTCAAGACTTATGTCTACTCTCAGCAAATTAGCTCCCATTTCAATTGTAATAATATGTTAAAACATTCAGTTATGAAATACAAGGGATTTCATGACCATATACATATTTACTACTCTATTCTAGAGTATTATAATATACACATCATTCTGTTATAGCTTCCCAAAATATATGAGATACTAATGAGCTTCCCCTCATCAAATTCTCTTCTATAATGGAATGTAATCTACCATTTTGGTAGATTTTTTATTTTTAGGCATAAAAAAAACACCGATTACTCGGTGTCTGCATTCAGAATGGTGCGGGTGACAGGATTTTATTGATAGCAATTCACATTGAATAATGTTATATATTTATGTGTTTTTTCGTGACTTTAAATATATAGAAATATGCTATTTATCATTATCGTTTTAATTTTTTAGTCCACTTTTTAGTCCAAATAAAAAATGCTTCTTTCCGACCGACCAAAGACAGAAAGAAGCGATTAACCAAAAGCACTAAAGCCCAATGTTTAAAAGTGCCCTCGTGCATATAATTATAATAAATCTTTTAAATAAATATATCAATATTTTTTATATTCTTCTTTGCATACTACTTGGAGTATGTTATAATATAATCACAAAAGGAAGGAGGGAAAAAGATGAATTTAGATGATTTAAAAAAATTGAGCGAAATCTTTAACAATTTCGCCCAACCGATTGCTACAGTGATTGCTTCTTGGGTAGGCGCCAAACTAGCAAAGAGCATTACACAGAGCAATAAAAAGAAAAAGAAGAAGTAATTCACAAAGGAAGAACTTCTTCTTCCTTCTTCATCTAAATGATATCACAAATCTATGAAACAGAAAATAGCAATTATAGTAATGTTTTCAGGAATTGCATTAACAGTGTACAAAAGCTATTGGCTAATAGGAATACTGATGATGCTTTTAGGTATGTATCTTCTAGCAAAGGAAAGTTGAGTATGGAAAAAGAAAAATTCAATCAAAAAGAATATGTCAAACAGTGGACAAAAAGTAATATGAAAACAGTAAGCGTTAGTTACAAAACTGAATTTGTCACCGAGTTCAGAGAAGCATGTGAGAAACTAGGAATAAAGCAGTCTGCTGTTTTCAGAGAAGCCATGGAAGCAGTTATTGAAAACGCAAAAAAGGACCAGAGCAAATAGCCCTGGTCTTTTCTTATGCTTTAAATTGTTGTGTAGTCGAAATTAAGTCAAGTTTAGTCAACATCTTTATGAATAAACTCATAATAAAACTTAAATTAGACTTTTTTCAAATACTTTCTAGCAACCCAACCACTTGGAATCTTTGCCCAATCTCCATCGAATTTAGACACAGTAACACGAGTGCCATAATTTAGACAGCCGTCCTTGTCGTAATCGTGAGCCTTAGCGTTCTTAGTTAATTCATTGTATGTTTTTCTTCTACAGTTAGCTCCTGGTCCTGTTCTGACACTTAAATCACTAGCAGTAATCATATAAGTACCTAAAGTACTAGATGCATTGCTCTGTGGCTTAGGTGTAGGAGTTTTAACATGTTCGTTTACACTCTTATTTAAGATACCCTCTACAATTGCCTTTGCGCACTTGTCAGCGTTCCAATGAGCCTTATCTGTGGCATTGTCAACAAAGCAGCACTCAACTAGAAGCGCTGGAGAATTAGTCTTTCTCAACACATATAACTTTGTAGATGTTTTAACACCTCTATTTCTAATGCCTAGAGTGTTAGAAATATTCTTGACGATTCTTTCAGCTTCATCTTTTGCTTTTGATTTACTGTTGTAGATATATACCTCTGTACCTGTTCCGCCTCCAGCGTTGAGATGAATAGAGATATCTAAGTCAACATTATGATCATTACACTTGTTTACAATTGCTTTTAGGTTAGAATTCTGGTCTTTTCCATTATCATCAGTACAGTCATATACTGTATGTCCGTTTGCTCTTAACAACTCAATTACTTTGTTTTTAACTTTTCTGTCTTCATTGACTTCGTCTAACAATCCACTTGCTCCACGACATTTTAAAGAATGTCCACCATGAACGTTAATTCTCATACTTTATACCTTCTTTCTTATAATTTAATACACACATTCTTTTCTTTCTTGTAAGCATCTAAATATAATTCTTTTCTATCTCCGTTATAAGTAGCCTCAAAATACATACCATCTGACAATGTAGTTGATAGTAAAGCCTTGTTATTTTGAAGTGTCTTACACACCCACACAACATAGATATCGAAATCCTGTGGATCTTCTAGATGTTCGTTTGTATATCTTCTTACTTCTTCGGTTGCAATCTTTAGAAATTCGTCATTACCCATTGTTATTCTCCTTGTTGATAGCGTTTTCTGCTACTTCTAAGCCTTTAGTTAAAACAGATGGTACGTTGTCTCCGGCTTCCACGAAGTTCTCAATGATGCTTCTTAATTCATTGATAATGAGAGATGCTAATGTAAACCATCCAACATAAGTTGTGATAGTCAAATCGATGTTAATTGTCTGTCCAATCTCAATGAAAATAGAAGATGCAAGAAATGCTACTAGCACCATGAGCCAGTAACCTAACTTTTTCCATACACCTCTGACTCCTTTAGCGGAATTTTCTTTGCCTGTTAATCTAGACTTTCTAATTCCTGTGATGTAGTCAATGATGTTTAATGTCAAAAAGCCTACGAATAAAAACCAATGTGTGCCTAATGCAGCAGTCAATACTGCTACAATAGTGCCTCCGATAGCGTTAATCGCATCCATGTATTTTAATGATGTATCATATAATTTCATATTTTCTTCTCCTTTTTAAGCATATGAATATGTATAAAAACCGCAAATATAAACGTTGTTTATGGTGTTTCTTAGTGAAGTCAAAGTAAAATTACCTTTTGTGACATCGTTGGTTATAGGGTAATATCTGATGACTAGCCCAGCGTCTGCAGCGGGGTTTGCTATGGGAATGAACATATTGCTTTTTGGTTTTTTGTCGGCAGGAAATCCTGTCCACATGTACCCCATAGTATTCCCTCCGATTGTGGCGTTTACTACACCATCCCAGTTTATTTCGCAGAGTTTCAATCCGTCGTTATATCGGTATTTCAGTGTGATACCACATGCATTAGTTCCACAAGAGATCCAATCAGACCAGCCAATAACTCTATGCTGTATCTTCTTATCCGTGAGCACGGGCACCCATGTATCTACTTGATTCTCTGTATCAAAATCAAATACATACCCATTAAATGACTGCGCTTCAAGAGGCATATCCACCTTTAATTTCCCACTCTCTGCCTTGCATCCAACTCCAATTCCTCTGCCGTCAGCCGAAAAATCAAGCAGTTTAAATGAAGGAGCGATAGCAGCATAAGATGCAACACCATCTGTAGTGAAGTAATCCTTCACAAGCACTCTGAAAGAATAGGCATTGTCTGCGCTGAACTTGCCAGCAGATGATATATATACCTTGTTCTCGCCACTGTATGAATCTGTATAAGTTGCAAGAGTAGTCCATGTTTCACCATTTTTATACTGGATCATGACAGACTTATCATTTTTATTTGCAACAGGTGCAATTGAAAATGAATAAGTAATCTTAACTGCCGTACCTTCATCGTCAGCTTTGTTAGTCGATACATTCCAACGTTGTGCAGTGACATTCTTAACAGTCGGTGACCACCACTGCGTGACACTGATATTCTTCGAAAGTGCGGCTTTCTGTCCTCTTGAATCTGTAACTGTCGATTTAAGTGTAACTGTGCCAGATGATTTCAACGGCTGAGTTGTAAAGAAACTGTTTGGTCCAGGTATGATCTGTCCATCAATCTCATTGTAATAGTAAGTAATTGAAGCACCGTTCTTCGCCGTTGCTGATACATTACATTTGACTTTCGAAACGCCCTGTATAATTGTTGATGCTCCGAATCTTTTTGCGATTGCAGCATCTTCATTTGTGTATGTGATTCCTGTTACGGTTGGCTCATAGCCCGATGGCAGTACTAAATCCAATCGGCAGTAGTTAGTACCGATGTACTTTCCGGCACGATTGTATGTATCTACCTTGAATGTCATATATGAATATGACGTGTTAGTCATCTTGCTGATCAGTGAAGTCGGTACTGTCCATCTGAATTCGTCATTCCACTGATTATCAGCAATCTGTACATTCATATCGTAATAACTGTATGAGATTACATGACCAAAGTCAGATGATGCCCTAGGTGTCTTGATTGTCACACTGTTTCCAAAATAAACTGATGTTGGAGAACAGTAAGGCTTAGTTGCTCTAGGAATGACATCGCAGTCAACACCACCCGAAGCAGATACACTACCTACATAGCTGCCCGAAAGAGTTACTTTCAATTCCTGTGAGAATGAGAAATCAAAATGCTTGCCACCGTTACTGTCATGAGGGATTCTAATATTAGTAACCGTCGCAAGTGTCTTTGTTCCACTTCCTCCAATAGTCACTCCACCAGACCATAACAGTACGCCATTAGCCCACATAGATCCGTATTTAGTAGCGTTTGAGTGGATATCCCACTTATAGTACCTTGTCAGTGTAGCAGTCCATAAATCATAGTTTTCGTCAACATTGACACCTGTTCGTGTCATTGTCATTGTGACATTACCATTGCCGCCGCCAAACGAAGCACTGCATGTTGCATATGTTGCCATCAGTCACCACCTACTTTCTTAAATGTTAATGATCCATCGCGGTTAACAATGAATCCGAAGTTTCCAATCCTCAAGGAACTAGAAACTTCGATGTTTGAATTGTACATTCTGTTATTAGCGAAATACGCTACTTCGTCATTGTTCTGAAGAATAGAGTACTTGCTGTTTGTCTGTTTTGTCTTGAATTCAGATTCCTGCTTACCTATCTCTATTCCGTCTGCATTGAATCTGATATAAGTGTTCAGCTGAGTCTGATTGTTTGATACAGTGTCAGAAAGAGAACTAAAGTCTTCTTTCTTTACAAATCCCATCTGAATGCTTTCCGTTGTCTGCTGAATAGTAGATACAGTAGAAGCGAGGTTTGCACCATCTGAAGCACTATAATAATTCTCTGATACTGTCTGTAAGATGGATGCCTTTGTCTGTTCTATAGACGAAGAAGCATCCTTAGTCGCCTGCTGCAGCTGATTGTTCATGTTGTTTATTCTGTTGTCGTAATCATCAATGATTGACTTTAGGTCATTTGCAAGCACTGGGGTGGTCGTTGTATATGTTCCATCATCCCATAATATCTTCGACCTAACCCAGTAATAATGCTTGTCAATGTAGTCATCGGGAACGCTTTTCCACCCGTTACTGCTTGCATCGGGCATTTCCGTTGCTGAATCTGATAGGTAATACTCCGGAGTGATTGAGCGAATTCCCTGTCCGTCCTCGCCATCATTAACTCTCACGAGGGTCATGCTAGCCGATGCCTTAACCATATAATTAACCTTCTAGCTGAGCACTGAATGTTGCCTTGTTTGTGATATCACCTGCACCGATTGTGTATGTCGCGCCTGTTGCTACTGCGGCAGTTCCGCCGTCCTTATACCACTTGATAGCTCCTAATGCAGATAACGCAGAACCAGTCACTTCAACTCCACCTTTATAAACATGAGCAGTTAAAGTTGTAGCAATAGCAGTGTTCTTGAAGATTGTTCCACCGCTTGAGGTGATAGCCATGGTAATAGCATCCTTGCCATTTGTTCCGTTGATTCCGTTTGTACCTTTGTAAGATACAGAATATGATTCAGTAGACTTACCATCCGAATAGTTTACAACAGTCTTTGTCCATAAGTACTGACCATTTGCCACGCTAGGCACTGTAGTACTCCAAGTTCCTGTTGGAGGAGTAGTGCCGCTTGTGCCTGCCTGGTATGTAACAGATGTTGAACTTACAGTAACGCTTGTACCGTTTGAACCATTTGAGCCGTTTGTACCCTTGTAAGAGACTGAGTAGGCTTCTGTTGATTTGCCATCAGAATACCTAACTACTGTCTTAGTCCAAAGGAACTGACCATTAGGTACATTTGGAACAGTAGCGCTCCATTCACCTGTTGGCTTAGTAGTTCCACTTGCACCGACCTGGTAAGTTACAGAAGTAGAACTTACGGTAACACTTGTCCCATTCTGACCTGTCTGACCCTTGAATGCGATTGAGTAACTGAACGTCTTGTTGATTGTAATATCACCATTCACAACAATAGGAATAGTGATAGTGCCACTCTTAGTTAATGCAGATGTTGCAGTAACTGTGATTGTTGGCATTGGTGACTTGCCGTCAGACACTGCTGAAATTCCTGTAGGACATGTGATAGTTCCTACAGTACACGGAACCTGTTCATTACCACACAATGCCATTACCTGTGTAGTAGTTGTCTGTGTGCCGTTTACAGAAGTAGTAGTGCCTAAAAATGTGTGGCTATCACTTGTCAATACGACGGAATATCCATCGGTTAAGTCGATAACGTCAATCTGATTGACCGCTTTAATTGCCATAATTTTCCTCCTAAATGTTTAATTCGCAGTTGAATACTGCCTTGAATTTAATGTCCTTTGCTGAAATAGTAAACATGAATCCGTTATCGTTGAGTCTTGAATCATCTAACGGGATCTTGCTGAATTCTGTCTCTCCGTGCCTTTTAATGAGCCACTGCAGATATGCATTATCTCCAAATGTTTCTCTCAATTTTGAAGAGTTATCAATCACAACTCCGCCCACATAGATATTCACTGTGAATATAGTTGCCACATCACTGTTCTTGAATGTCGTGCCGTTTGATGATTCTATACACAATAATATAGAATCCTCGCCTTTTGCACCTGTTATACATACTGGTGTACTGTATGTGACAGTATTGTTGATCGTCGTAGCTGTTCTCTGCCATATATAGAATCCAGGACGCCATGTCGGTGCAGTCTCTGACCAACCTGTTTCTGGTGGTGTAGCTCCATCTGTTGAACTAGCATACTCACAAACAAACTTCTTAACTGAACCCTGTGCCTGTTTGATTGCTTCTCCTGCCTTTTCTTCAACTTCTGAAACCCTTAGTGATATCTTCTCATTGGACAGGCTTAATTGCGCCATCTTGTCATTGATGCCTTCCTGTTCCTTTGCGATTATATCTAGTTTCAATGATTCCTGGTCCTGTTTGACCTGCAGCTTTCTGATTCGTGTTGTATTAGATACACGATTCACTGTCTTTTCTTCATTCTTTGTTGTCACACTGCCGTCAACCGTAGACATAGAGAACTGTCCACCTTTGTAATTGACAGTTAGATCCGATACAAAGAAAGTGAATTCATTATTGTTATAATTGACAAGAGCACCAGGAAGAAGGTTATCAATCGATATCATTGTGACATTCTTCACCTGGTTGAAAGTCAATCCTTTAAGTCTGTCATAGATGCTGTCTATAATGCTCTGTTCATCTGCATATAGATTTGCTGAATCAATAAATAGCGTATTTCCTGTTTCGTCGCCTTTAGAAAGAGGATTGAGACCATTTTCAGCATATACTCTTGTGAGTGTATACACTTCATTCTTCTCATAATCTGTTAAATCCTGTGTAGTTGCAAATGCAGTCTTTTCAATGGGAACAAATCTAATAGAATCAATTCCCTTTGCATAGACATTAGCCCCAAACAGTTCAGCAATCCACCCAAGATAGTTTCTTATCACAATCGTGTTATCATACCATGATACGCTCTTATCAAGAACGTACTGCGGTATTCCTTCACGAATAATAGAAAGACCAGTCAGACTTTCAATCTCGTCTAGCTGGTCTTTTATAGTGACAGGATAAGACAGTTTAGTATCGTATGCCTTGTCAAGAGAATAGTTGTTGTCATACATCTTGAGAGTGAGTTCCTTGGTGTACTTCTCCGGCTGGTCATACACCTTGAAGTATCTTGTATCAGATGCATCATTCTCCTTGACTTCCCAGTACTTGCTGATGTCGATATTGTCAAGAATGCCGTCATAGTTATCGAACTTCATTGTCAATTCAATTGATGGAACGTTGCCTATCATACGGCAGTCAGCAAAAGAGACAGACATCTTATAATCAAGAAGTCTGTCCGTTACATTTGTCTCTCCATACTTTATAAGCATATGATCACACCTCAATCAGAGAGAAAGAGAATGAATCTGCCTTTAGACCAGACTGCACTCTCTTATAATTGTACTTCTTATTTGAAGCATACATCTTCTTGGTTCCTCTGATACCATGATCAGGAATGTAGAGTTCTGCCGTGAACTCTGCCGGAGTGAGTACCTTCAAAATATTCATTACATCTGTAAATGTATTCAACTTATATGTACATGTAATCTTAAGCATGTTAGAACGTATTCTATTTCTTCTTAAGATGCCTGTTGAGACAGGTCTGACACTATCCGAATCTAGATCATTGATTTCTACGCTAATCTCTGAAGGAGTCGGAATAAGTGTTCCGTTTATCTTGATTTTCGCTTCATCTGCCATTTATTCCACCCCCTAATAGTCAAATACAGGCTTGCCTGTGCGTGCTTCATAATCCTTGATATTGTCAATCACCATCTTTGTGATTACTCTACCGTCATCAAGTACTAATTTAATGACATAGGTAGCGCCTGTGCCGTCATTCTGAGGAAGTGATAATCTTTCTGAAATCTTTTCAGCAATCATATCAAGTCCCTGTGTGTTTCTCTGTAATGGTATTACTGCTTCTGTTCCTGCTTCACCAATATTGGCAATAGTGGATGCACTTACGATACCACCTTTTGCGAGTCTAGGAATCCTAGGAATTGAGAATCCTTTTCCACCGACTCCAGGAACCCAGTCAGGAATCTTTATCTTGCCGATACCGCTTAAGAATTTAT
Source organism: Catenibacterium sp. co_0103 (assembly GCF_004168205.1). Lineage (GTDB taxonomy): Bacteria > Bacillota_I > Bacilli_A > Erysipelotrichales > Coprobacillaceae > Catenibacterium > Catenibacterium mitsuoka_A. Next base: position 21,739 of record NZ_RCYB01000002.1, read on the forward strand.
TGATTCCATCAATCATGAAATTCAATGGAGCCTTGAAGATGTGGCTTAATCCAGAAACAATACTTTCAAATATCTGTCTGACACCAAACCATGCTCTTCTCCAGTTGCCTGAGAATACACCACTGATAAAGCTAGTAAGACCCAAGAAAACAACTTCCAATGAATTAATGATAGGGCCCACGTAGTCTCTGAATGCCTTGACGGCATTCTTAACCGTTTCAAACACATTCTTCCATTTGAAACCGAAAGTTCCTTCCATCCATTCACCTAGATTACGGAAGAATTCTCTGATATTGTTGACTCTTTCGCATATTGTTTTGTCTGCGCGTTCAATAATTCCCCTAATTGCAGCAAATACCATATCAAATACACCTCTCAATAGTGTTAAGGCCAATTCGAATACAGGTCCTAGAATATCAAGAATCGTACTGAATATAGGTGTGGCGAACTTTAGAAAATCACTTAATAATCCCATTATGCTCTGGAATACATTCTCCCATGCGTTCCACAACGGTTTGAGAACAGTTTCCACAAAATCCATGATGATTTTACCAACTGTATCAATGATAGGTGCAACAATATTCATAAACACCTTCTGAACAATAGTAGCAATATTTCCTAGAATGCTTACTATGTCATCTCTGAAGCTCTTACTCTTCTGCCATAAATCTACCACTGTAGCAATGACTGCCCCAATGATGATATTTACAGGATTCACAGCCATTACAATAGATGCGAATATCTGTGGAAGAATTCCGAACGCACCGCTCAATGCAGTTGCAAGCGATGCCCAACCTGAAAACACTCCCACTGCAAGCTGTATCTGTGTGATAACAGTACCAAGAATTCCAGCAAGAGTAGAAAATAATGATAATCCCGCAATAACTGAAAGTATGCCAAGAATACGACCTACATTATCTGCTATGAAAGAGAATAACCCATCAATGATAATAAGAACCACATCCACTGCACCTAATACAGCAGTCCAGTCAATCGCTTTAGTAACATCTCTCACAATTTTCAGAATCTCATTGATGATCTTCAATATAGAGTTAAATATATTCCATAAATGCTGGATGATTGAATCACCTAGGCCTGCAGTGTTCCATGCATCGGCCAGTCCTTGAGAGATATTGCCAATTATCTTGAAGATGTTAGTGAATATCTTCAATATCAGTTCAACAGTCTTTGCGCCCGTGCCGTTTTCCCACACTGTATACATTGACTTGCCGATTTCCATAAGAAGATTCTTGACACCATTAAATGCATATACTGCAGCTGCAATCATCGGCGCACCAAACTTATCCCATGACTGCTTTAATGGCTGGAAGAATTCCGCAACCTTCTTCTTGATTTCCTCTAACTGCTTGTCTACTTCTTCGAGTGGTGCAGTCATACTTCCAGTATCAAACGCATCAGCACCTATGCTTCCTATATCACCAATGCCACCGGTACCACCAGCACCGCCCGAACCACCTGAGCCACCTGAAGACGGATCACTTGAACCATTGCTTGAATTGATGTTATTGATTGCATCGAATCCAGCAAGAGCTCCTTTCAATTCCTTCTTGAGTTTAGAAGCATTACCTGCTGCCTTTTTTAATCCTCTTCCTGTTCCGCTTGCGCCTTTAGAAAGCTTCTGCGAACTATTGGAAGCATCGTTCATATTCTTTGCAAGAGCCCCTGTGTTTCCTGCTGCCTTCTTAGCATTGTTTGACACTCCACCAAAAGAAGAACTCAACTTCTTTGACTTGCCGCCAAACAGTGCCGTCAGATACCCAACGGCGACCATAACAACTTTAGTGAATGCAACAACATATGGGACGCATGAGTTAATTGCCTTTGCAATATTAGTAAAGAATCCAGCAATATTAGACTGCCCGATTGTATTCATTACTTCGGACATACATCTAACAATAGCTGTTCTCATATTAGCGATTGATGTAGAAATTCCACCTGTCGCATTTCTTGCCTGTTCCTCAAATGACTGATAGCCGTTAATGCCCTGAGTGTTTAACTGCATAAGAGTATTCATGAACTGGTCCATAGATACAGTTCCGTTTCTTAATGCCTCGCCTAATGCTGAAGCATTGACAAAACCCATGGCCTCAGCCACCTGTTTCATCTGTGCAGGCATTGCAGTCATCGCTGAACGCCATTCAAACATATCAGGTTTACCCTTAGCATATGACTGTGACAACTGTTCTAAGGCTGATTTCTGTATCTCAGAACTTGCACCGCCGGCTAGAATAGCATTATTTAGTGCAAGGAACATATCTGTTGATCTAGAGATGTTACTGTTCACTGATGTGAATCTCTGTACTGCGCCTGATGCATCATCTAGGGTTGTTGGGAGCCCAATAAGCTTATTGCTTAGTTTCTGTACAGATGCATTCGCTTGAACGCTCCCAACACCTAGATTTGACATCACACGGCTATAGTTGCTAAGAGTATCAACTCTCTTGATTGCAGCATCAACATTCCCTAATATCGTTGATTTAATCAGAGAAGCAATACCAAGACCCGCCACAATATTGCGGATACTCTTGAATGAATTGCCAATTGAGCCTGTGACCTTATCAACATGATTCTTTAGGCCGGTGACTTCATTCTTCACGCTGTTCAGTTCTGATTTCGCTGATTTCGTCTGTGCAGATATTACTATCTGCAGTTCCTCTACCGTCATTCTGCATCACCGCCTTTCTTTTTCTTAGTGCTTTATTATGTCTTCTACTGAAGGCAATACGAGAAGATCTAGCGCTTGCAATCTCTTTTCTTTCCTTCTCTTTTTCAAACTCTTTCTTATCCTCTTCAAAAAGTGAAGGATAGAAGTCCCACAATTGTGCAGGAGTGAATGAATCATCCTTGCCGTTAAGGACAGCAGAAATACAATCCCTTATCTGAAGAGCCTGTATCTGAAGAGATATCGCTTCCTGTCGCACCATTTCTTTTTTCTTTCTTTCATGCGCTGAAATAATATCGTATAGCTCATCTAACGAATAATTCCAAAATGAAAAGGGGTCTACTCCAGCATCAAGCGCTGGATCATAGACCGCCTTGTATATGTAATCTGTAATCAGGATATCTTCTAGAGATTCTTCTTGGCTTCCGCCATTTCCTTTTCCATTTTCGTTTCGAGAGCCCCAGAGAAAAAACCCGATACCTGGAACAATGGAATAAGAACATCACTAAGGAACTCTGTCTGTGAGCCACCTTCATCGATGTATCTATCAAACATATCATTCACATCGCTTCTGTCGATGTTGCTGTTGAATTTCTGAAGACCTCCATGTGTGATGTCCAGCATAGTGCATAATGGTGTCATGCCTGTTTCTGTATTAAGAAGGTTGATAAGACTTCCACCATACATCTGTTCTAGTCTAGAGATTTCTCCTGTTGTCAGTTTTAATTTGTATTCTTCTTCACCGATTTTCCAAATAATGAACGGTTTTCTTTTTGCTTTTTCTACCATTTATCTATATCTTCCTTTCTATGCTGCTGCTTCTGCTGGATCAGTAATAGTGAGTTCAGACTGTAATGCGATTGCAACAGTAAATTCAATAGCATCATTGACACCACCGCCCGCTCTTTTAACAGTGACCTGTCCTGAGAATGTAGTTGTAGTGCCGTCCTTCAATGTTTCCTTGAACATTGCGGTAGCCCCTGTTTTTTCTAGTTCCCTCATTAATCTGTATGAAGATGTTGCTTTGCTGTTGTCATACTTGAATGTATATTCAAGGTCTCCAGGGTCTCCGATACCAAACTCATAGACCTTAACTGTATCATCAAGTGAAGAGTTTTCAACTTTTTCTTTTTCAATACCCATGTCAGGAATCTTCTTCAACCCTGGAAGGTCAGTGAAAGTAGTTCCCTTGTTTGTCTTGTCATAAGATAATTTAGCGCCATTTGCTAGCATTATATAATTCCTCCTTATCAGTTACATACCGTGATAGATGTAATCACTATCATAAAATGCTTCATAACTCATTTTCTTGTGTCTAAGTCCTGATGCATCATCAATATCTCTGCATGATACTCTCTTTAGCCCCATTGCTGATAATGCCTTATCAACTTTCAAGGCTGTACCCGATGTACTCTTAGTATCCCAGATTTCGATTCTGTAAAGGACATGTGATGTCTGCTCCTTGTCATCCGTCCATTCTGCCACGCTGTTATCTTCCTCAACATACTGAACTGCTGGAAGCTTTGCCCAGTCCTTAGGATAGATATCAGTGACTTCAAGGCCTTCATCTGTCAGAGCCTTATATACTTTATCTTTAATGTTGATCATATGCTTTTAATCCTTTTCAATTAACTGGCTGATTACTATACCAGCATCTTTTACTGCTTTCTTTTCAGTCTTCTTTGCTCCCTGGTACATGAATGGCTGTGCAGGCTGTCCATCCGACCTGTAATATCTCTTTCCATCAACCTCGATAACTACCCAATGATAGTTATTTATTGCTTCTTCTGATAACTTCTCTTCAGGAATCCACCAAGGTTCCATAGTATAAGAAGGATGTACATATGGAGATATTCCAGCATGATCTGCTGCACCTTTTCGACCTGTTCCGAATTCAACATATTGAGCATATGCCTTATTTGTATAAACATATCCCTTGTCGCCTTCAACTCTTGTCTTAATGGAATTTCTTAATTCACCATTATTTACAGGACATTCAAGAACGCAACCACTTCTGATTGTTTCCGCAGCCTTTCCAAGAACCTGTTCTGGATTCTCAAGAACGGCATCTATAGCACGAAGCTTTCTAAATAATTCATTAGCACCATTGAGGCTCATTTAATAATCTTCTCCAGTTCATAGAGATAGTGTCTGTTATATTCCTTCATGCTGATGATCCTATAATCCGGTTCATCGATTGACTGATTATAGACATTCACGCCCCACTTTTCAGTGGGTCTGAAATCATCATCCTTATTCTTAGGAATAATCATATTAAGAATGTAGTTCAGTCTCTCCCCATACATTTCAGCCTGTAACTTACCGGATGCAGGCCATATCTCAAGAAGCATTGATTTTCTCTTGATCCACTTTTCAGTGGTGACACCTTCACCATCTTTTTCAATGACAGGCTCATATACAGGATAGTTCTTAAGCGCTGAAAGTCTCATTGATTCCCCTCCGGCTTCTTTTCGTGCACGATTCCTCCTGCACGAATAAGTCTTAAGTTGTTGAGAGTTGAGAGAATATCTTCATAAGTGGAAGACTGAAAAGTAGATGTGATGCCACCTTCTGAATGTGATGATTCTCCGACCATGCCCTCTCTGAAGTACATGGCACATGCTAGATCAGCCACACAGAAATCCATTGCAGTGATGTATACAGTGCGGTTCGTATGTGCAAGAGCACGCTGTTTTGCCATTTCAACATAGATTTTTGCACGCTCCTGACTCGTTCCTGTTCTTTCAGCAACAATCTCAACTAGATCCATAGATTACTCCTCCTGCATCTTAGTGAGAACTGCGACCAGTTCCTTTTTAACAAGACTAGAATATCCGCTAACGCCCTTTTCCTTTGCAATAGTCTTTAACTGGTCAACAGTCATATCGTTGAGGTCCGTCACTTCATTGTTTTCTACAGGAGTATCTTCATCATTCTTCTTGTCTTCAATGACACGATATCCCTGTTCTGTATAACGCTGAAGGTCATCCTCATGGATGGCCCTTTCAACGTTGATTCTTTTTACAATGATCATTATGCACCAGCTGAGACGTTAGCAATGATTAGGTCAAGCATGTTGTCCTTTTCCCAGCAGTCATGATATCTTCTATAGTCAATCTGCCAAGCATTTGCATCCTGGTTAGTATCAGGGTCAAATACTCTTGTCTTGTCCTGTTTAGTAACACCGATAACACTATTGATTGGCGCCATTAAGAAGTTTACATCCTTAGCAGTTTCACCTTTTGTATATCCACCTGCGTCTTTTGTTGCTCCAGCATCAACCTTGATAGCTGAATACATTCTGTTCTTTGGTGTAGGAATGAATGTGATTTCATCAAGCTTATAGATGTCTAATGTGATATTTCCAATAGTTAATTTACCTGATGTAAGGTTGCTGTTTACCATCTTTTCCTTTAATAATCTTAAAGTATCATATGTAATATGACAGATGATATCGCCCTGATATCCCTTATCACGGATAGTATCCGCTGCCTTTTCTAATTCAGAAAGAATATTCTGTTCAGTCAATACAGTTGTTAGGATGTTGGCTGATTTCTTCGTTGTAACATCAGAAACAACCTTAGAAATACGGTAAGCATCTACTTCAGGGGCAACATGTAAACGCTGGAATTCTCCCATGACAGTGCCAGCAGAAGCCACAAAGTTAGTTTCGTTTACATCCATTGCATCAAGAAGGAACTTTCTTCCACGGTCCTGTGTCATCCTGAATGTTTCATATTCAAGAGTAACAGCACCCTGTTTATATCCTTCATCTCTGTTATAGTCTCCTAAGCCCACTAATGACATCTTAGGGATTTTTACCTCTGCACCACCGTCATACTTAATCTGTCCGGCATTGGCATCCATCCATGATGTAAGAGTGAGATGCTCCATCTGTTTATCTAGTTCAGTCTGAAAAATAGTTGAATACTGTAATGTGTTAATTGCCATGTTCTATACCTCTTTTCTAAAATTTAAGTGCATTTGCGAATGCCTTTCTTGCATTCTCTTCTTCAGCAGTCAATACATTGTTTTTTGCCTTGTCTAAAGGTGCTTTCCCTTTTAATCGGTCATCAACAGACTGCTGAACCGCTCCCTTGAATGCTTTAGAGAGTCTTTTGACAGATTCATTTACGGAATCAGCATCAGTGTAGTCAATGAAGTCAGCCATGCCTGCTGGAACTCCTGCAGCATTAAGCTGTTCCTTGGCAACTGCAGTCAGTTCTCTACGAGTAATTGCTGCTTCTCTATTGTCAAGTTCTTCTTTTCTCTTGTCTTCCTCATACTGCTTCTTTTCATCATCTGTCATCTTTTGAAGCCTTTCGGCTTCCGTATGATCCTTATCCCACTTCTTTCTTGCACGGGCAAGTCTCTTCTGGACGATTCTGTCCACATCGTCTTCTGTGAGGGTTGTTACTTTGGCTTTACCATCTTCAGGTTCACCTGACTGCGCATTATCGGGATTCCCTTCATCGCCTGTATCTTCTTCCCCCTCTTCCCCTTCTTCCGCAAAAAGCTGAAGGTTCAAAGGCATCATATTCTTAATATATTCCATAACTTAATTCCTCCGTTTATAGTCCGTATGACTGTTATATCCATGCACCTTTTAATGTCATATGCACGTTATGGACAAACAGAAAAAAAAGAAGAACATCAACCGCTCTTCTGTCTGCTTCTGTATTTCATCAATGCTTTAGGTTTTCTTTCCTTGGGAGGCGGACAGTACTCTTCATATGTCTCGTGTGAGAGTTTTCCGCATATCATGCACATATATGTCACCTTCTTAACAATGACGTGCCTACGGCTGTCAAAATGACTTTTACAGTCATACTCAAAGTACTGGTGATGATGTGGTTTCAATCCTTCAGCCATATGGTTCTCCTTTCTTGAAATTGAGCAAAATAAAAACCGACTAGATAGTCGGCTTATACGAACGGTAATATATCTTTCAAGTCTTTCATAAATCGCTTGGCTTTTTCAATAGTTGAATTATCAGTAAGGTATTCTATTCCTTTTGGTGTAATCTCACATTTATCAAGGTTATATATTTCTACGTTTTCGTCTATATCCTGGTCAATTACTATCCCACTGATATATCCCTCATTCAACAGATTCACAATGACATAAGTCCAGTACTTTCTGTTGATCTGCAGATATTTACTATCATGTCTTATGAGTGATGCATCAATATCCTTCCCATGCTTTAGCTGCATATACAGGTAGGATAGAATCTGATAAACAATTACATGATAATCATCTCTTGCCATATATTCCAAGTCCTTTCACATTGTCTTTTTATCAACTAAAGGATTTAACTAATCATCCATAGCATAAAACAGTCTATCGCCTAATTCTTCAGTTGCATACCCTAGTTCATTAGGTTCTTCATTATCATCAAATCCATATTCAAGATTCTTGTCTAATACGTAATTACGAATCTGATTAATCTCTTCATTATTTAGTTCTCTATTCGCATTAACATATTCAATAACACATTCTTTTGAATAACCATCTTCCGGGTTCCAATCTTTCATAAGAAGCAGCTTTTTCAATAATTTCACATCTTCATCCAATAATTTGTACATCACAATTCACTCTCTTTTCTTAGGGTTTGTTTGAATTAAATTTCCAGTATCAGGGTTAAGTGTAACTTCTACGTTTTCACCTATATACTTTCTGCTTATACGTTTCCCATTTTCTTTTTCGATTATTTTTTCTGGGTCAGTTAATGCAGAAATAACATCCTCTATTTCAACACCTTCACGTTTCTTATTCTTTTGAGGGCCTTCTTTTTCGGTTGTCCCTAATACTCTTTCGATAAAATGGTCACTTTGCGATTTTATTACAACTCCATCCTTAGTTGTACGCCCAACAATTTCATCTTGTATGATTTTACGATACTTCTTATAGTCTTCAAATGTTGAAAATGCTGATAATTTTCCTGAGCTACGCGATCTCTTGTATTTTTGTAATAGTAACCAATTCTCTTTATCATTATACTTCAAATTTTGAAATTCTGATAGTGATAAAGGTATATTTTGCTTACCCAACAAATCGAGGTATTTTATTTGCTGTTTCCTGTCACTAGAACGATTCTCAACTAATTTCTCAGCAGTGTTAATTGCATCTGCACCATGCTTTTCAACCATTCTCTTATGCCACTCTTTATAAGTCTCATCCGCTGGAACTTTCATCCTTTCACCTGTAACAGGGTCCCTTGCAAATCTTTCTAGATTATGCATAGTTTCATCGTCAAGATTCATAATAGTAGTAGAACGGCACCATGGGTGCATTGGAGGGGCGTTTACGCCTATCATCTTATCATTCACCCTGTATACACTTCCGTCTCTCTCACGGCAAATTTGAGACGTTCTAAGGTCTAGTGTTGCAACAAATCTATACTCCTCTATGCCGTAATCCTTGTAAGCCTGGAAGTGCGCCTCATTGTGAATGTATGATGATTCGGTTCTTACAAGTCTTCTAGCTTTATTTCTACCTGATAGGAACTGTTCGTTGATTGAGTCGGTCATTTCCTTCTCTGTCTTTCCTGTAAGTGCTCCTATCATGAGCTCCTCTTTTAGTGCATCGGCCACCTTCTGAGTATTGTTCCATACTCTTTCGGAATAGTTCTGACCTGACCATTTCTTTTTCAGAATGGTTTCAAGAGCGCCTTCATCAATAGGGCCTGTCTGAAGATCTAGACCGCTCATTCTTGCAGCTTCATATACTGCATGGTGATAACTGCTTTCATAGACCTTTCGCATTGTCTTCCCTATTGCATCTCTTTCCTTGGATGCAAGGGTATTAATCAGCTTATTAATTGAATTGTTAATATCATCAAGCCTCTTCATACGGTTCTTGTATGCTGGGGCTTCCAATTCTGCTAGCACCTCTCTTTTTTGGGCGCCTGTCTTATTCTTGTATACCTCAAGCAGTTTTTCGAAATTTCTGCTGTCAGCCTCTGAAAGAAGATTAATTGCCTCGTCTCTTGTCAGATGATGCTTTGAAGCGAATCTATTGAATATTCCCTCAATCTGTTTGGCAGTGTAGATTGCAGCCTTGCTATAGATTACGCTCAACTCTTTGGCGCAGTCCTCAGCCAACTGCATATCCTTGTACATGTTCCTTGCTTCTCGCATCTCCCAGTACTTTATGTTTTTGATGTTAGTCATAACAGAGCACTATTATTCCTTGTCTTTGTCATCATCATTATTACCATCTTCCTTGTGATCATCTGTTTCTTCTTCATCTTCTGGAGGAGTATTCTGATTTTCGGTATCAAATAACTGCTTCTGTGTTTCAAGTGCTTCCTGTTTTTCTTTTTTGACTTCTTTCATTTCATCATCGACGTTTGAAACAAAGTCAAGGAGTGCAAGAAGTGTCTTAGTTGATACAACACCTTTAAGATTCGCAATAATCTGTGATAATTCAAGACGGTTCTGTGGTAATCCTCTTGTAAATACAGGCTCAATCATTGACTGATCAGCAGCAATTGCCTTTAGATTGAGGTAAGTACAGAACATTCTTATACGCTTCTTAAGCCCTTTCTTGTAATATCTCTCTTTTGTCTTGGTGAGAGTCTCAAGTGCTAGAAGCTTATATTGAATGGCAATGCCTGAACTGTTGCCAGCAAAGTTTTCATCTGTCAGATTAGGAACATGAGAAAGTGAATAGATATCTTCCTTTATTGAGCGCTTGAGTGTTTCCACAGCATTCTCGTCAAATGTTCTAGTCAGATATTCAGAGCGTGCATCACTAGGAAGTTCCATAACACCATTCTTACGGATAGCCTGGAGCGCTTTTGTTTCTTCTTCATCGTCATCACCTAAAAGAGCACCATAGACAACAAGTACTGCGTCAATGAACTGCTCCTTATCGTTGATTCTGTCAGAGCATAATGTATTGTATGCGTCAATTAGAGAAATCTGCTGTTCATAGTCTCCAATGCAGTCCATGTTGTTTCTATACTCAATGATAGGGTCCTCACCTAAGAAATGTGGATAAGGCTCACCTAGTTCTGAAAACTCGCCTTTTTCGAATTCCTCATTGCAAGTGATTCCGATTCTTGTGACATAGTTCTCAGTTGTTACTGTTGCGATGATATTGAACCTGTCAGTAGAATCATCTTTTTCAATCGAATAATAAACGCTGAATAGTTCATGCTGTTCAATTGAAGCATCGAAAACTTTGAATGTTGACAATGGGTCAAGTGTCTTGGTCATCAGCTTGCTTTCATGCTCACATAAGTAAACATACTCATAAGCGACACCAGCACGTGACATATTGATGGCATTGCATGAATCTGTATCATCTGTTTCAGCATCAACAAAAGCACCTGTCAGCTTGTCAATATTGCCGTCTTCTGTATTCTTCTTGAATGTGATAGGGTTTGAAAGAAAATAGCCCGTTGCTGTATCTGATATATCTTTAGCATGGTTTACCATGATCTTATTGTTCGGCTGGTTCTTGAACTTCTTTTTCCTGTTCATGATGGCATGCTTACCAAAGTAATAGCCAACATTCTTCAATATCTCAGGAGCACGAATACTATAATGCTTGCTAATGAGACGAAGGATCATGCTTCTGTCTATGTTTGTCTCGTCGAATTCTTCTCGTGGAATCGTGAAAGTATAATACATCTTTTAAAATCTCCTCTTTCCTGCTCTTGCCTTTTTCATAAGGATTTCATTTTCTATAGCATATCTAACCGCATCTATAGTGTGGTTGTTTCTGTCGGGGAACTCCCCTCTAAGGTTGCCGTCTCTATCCATTTCAATTTCATAGTCATTGAATTCACGTGCAGCATTGGGGCATCTAACAGGATCTATAATTATCTTGTCTAAGTCCTGAAGGAACTTTATTCCATTGTCCACACTGTCAGCGCCTTTCTTTGCACCGATGATATTGAGACCTAATAACTTGAATTCATTAATAGTTCTTGGTTCAGCTGAATCAGCAGTGACTAGCTTATTGAGTGGGTTGATCTCTTTTATGAGTTTCACGGCCTTGGCATTTGATAGTCTAGTTCCATATACTTCACCAAAAATAAAAAGACGCCTGCGCGTCTTGTCATAGTTTGCTTTGACATATGCCAATGGGTCACCAGCATAACCAAAGTCCAATCCGTTTTTTAATCTATCGAATACCTGTATTTCCTCGTCGGTTATCTCACGTATATCAAGGTTTGTAAAAACCTCACCGCCTGTACCAGTAACTTCACCTAAATAATCATGACAGTATTTTTCAGGCTTAACTTTTTTCATATGTTCAGCTTCAATTAAAAACTGTTCTCCAAGCCATTCTTTCGGTGCTTGAAGATAAGTAGTGTGAGAGACATATGTATCATCCCTTTTTACTAAAACTTCTTTGTTGCACCAATTTCTTTGGCTTTCAGGAGGGTTAAAAGAGTAGAACACACAATATTCAGGACCACCACGAAGCAAAGACTGATTGATATTGGTGATCTTGTCATGACTTTCAAACTCATCACATTCTTCAAACCAAACATATTTTATATAACCTACAAACACCTTTGTTGATTTCAACTTTTTAGGATTGTCAGCACCTTTAAATATGATGACTTGTCCTGTTGGCTTGTAAGTCATCTGCAGTTTTGAGTCAGGCATCTCCCATTCATTTTCAACTTTCATCATGTAAATAGCCCATTTGATTTGTTCATATACTGAACCTCTCAATGTATCTTTTACACGTCTGATAACAACTGCATTGCTCATCAGTCCCTTTTGTGCATCCCTCATGATGCCTAAAGGAATTTCAGTACCAATGAATGAAGACTTCAATGATCCACGGCCACCTTTTAACCAATAGTGCGTGTAATCATTGTTTTTGATATGCTTATGAACATCATAGAAAGCAGGACCAATAATGGACTTTAAACTAACTTTCATCTATATCATCCACGATTACTGTCTTGCCGTTCGATGTAACATCTACATTTTCCGTAAACATACCAAAACGCTTGCCTAATAATTCAGCAGCTTTAAGCCTTTCTTTCTCGTCCGGAGGCTTCTGTATGACCTTCTGCATACCGTTACCGTTCATGATCATTACATAAGACTCTGATTTAGCGCGCATAACAGATGTTAAATACTCAACTATTTCTTGAATATCTGCGGTGTTCTCATTATGGATTTCTTCCATCTTTTCAGAGATATACTTTTGTATCTCTTCTTTTTTTAAAAGCTTAGAGGCAAGAGGTGCTGCACTTATGGCACTTTTACAATTATCATATACTGCTAAATATGCTCTTGTAGCATTAGTATCTTTTAGATACTCATCACAAAATAGTTTCTGCTTTTCTGTCATAGTCGCACCCCTTTCTCATCAAGTAATAAAAAAAGAGGCTTTATTATGCCTCTCTGCTTAATTTGCCTCTTTTTACCATTATATAACATTTAAATGCGCAATGTTGCGCCGTTTAACGTTTATAACCGTGTATTCACGTTAAGATAAAATAACAATCATCTTTTCAATTGCATCATGTATATACTTCTCTGCTGTTCTCTGCGATACATGCAGCATGTCAGCAGTATCATAGATACTCATTAGTTCGATGTATCGATAAAAGAGTACATCCCTATGATTGATATCATCTAGTTTATCTATATTTTGACGTATGAGAGCCATTTCTTCTAAACACTTATCCTTCATCAATATATAGTCATTCTGTGTCTTGGGCTCACTGTATGAACCTGTTGGACTGTCTCTATATGAGATTGCTTTAACGTTTATTAACTTATTCTGTAGATAGTCTGCTTTGTCTTTTAGATTCCTATATGATTTTAAATATGTTCTGACTTCTTCGGCTGTCATACGTTACCTCCTGATTACTCAAAAATAAAAAATAAATAAATCACTATCACCAGTACAAATAAAATAAAAAACAAAAATTAACCTCCTTTCTGGAGAAGAAGAAAACAGTCCTTTACTCTTCCTATTGGTTTTCAATTTGTGTCTTCTCTTCTCCCAGCAACATCATAACTTTATAGTTGGATAGCAAAATTAGCGCTTCATACTCTTATTCTTTGCGAAAGAAGGTGAATGAGATGGAAGCAAAGCCATGACACTGCTGTTGTTTGTTGGTTTTAGAATAGAAAAATATGTTAGGGCATCGAATCCATGAGAGGATCTTGCTTTTAGAAAAGAATCTATTAAGTATGAGGGGTCCTAATAAATTTTCTTGATAGTATATAAAATCTAATAAAGAACTCAATGCCCTGCTTGATTATCTGATGAATTCTGATTGAATGAATCTAGCTAGTTCCAGATATTCGTCATAGTCAGTTTTTTTGGTAGATATATCATCTAAAGAAATAATCATATTTCTATTATTTCGTGTTCTTGTTGCAATGATAACTCTATCTGCTTCGTAATTAACACCGTCATACCAGAAGTCTCCATTGTCTTTTTTGCCTTTGAAGTTCTTCAGATATTCCATACGCTGCTCTGCTAACTCCAACGAAAGAAAATATTCATCGAATACCAAAGTTGTTGGCGATTTCTTAGTATAGAACGCAATTCTGTAAGGATATGATTCTTTTGCATGCTTTTTTAGTTCAAATCTAACTCTTTCTAGATTGATAACAGAAAAATTATTTCTCATGTGTTCTTTTTCTTCTTCCGCTTCTTGATGCTTGAATACTTTGAACACTTCTACGAAGTTACATTTTAATTTATTTGGTTTTCTTTCTATCTGTGGTTTTGGCCTTGGTTTAAGTTTAATTGTTGGTTCAATATCTTTAATAACTCCATCGAACCACTTAATCTTTAGGTGAAGATCATATTTATTTGAATTGTATATCTTACCATTTTTTGAATGGATTCTAAGAGTATCGTTTGAGATTCCAAAGAACTTCTTCATTTTATTACTGCTCCCACATGCTAAAAAGCTGCCATCATCTGCATTGTATGCATAATAAGAACCAGTTCTTATCATTTTTCTATGTCTCCTTTATCGTTGTTTTGAACTTATATTCAAAAATCTTTTTCTTAATCTTATATACTTCTGTTTTTCTGCCTTTGACATCTTCCACAACTTTAACGTTATTGATGTAATAGACGAAGTCAGCAATATACTCCATCTTTCTTCTTTTTCTCTTTTTGCCATCAATCTCAATTTCAAAAGGAGGGATTAACTCAAAAGGTACCTGTAATTGTAGATTATGAATTAATCCGTCTTTTTCCATCTGCTTTAATTCCAAATAGCGTTTTGCTTCCTTCTTGGAATCGAATGTAAAGCCGTCAACTGTAGTCTTTCTTGAGTTGTACTTGCTCATTAGAATTGGATATCCTCTTCATCCATGATTAAGCCTTCATCCTCAAACTGCTGAATTGGTTCATTATGCAGATAACTATTGGTTTGCGCTTGTGATGCAGTGGCTGTATTACTATCCCTCTTTGTATTAATAAACTGTACAGAGTCAGCAATTACCTCAGTAACATATACCTTCTGACCTTGATTGTTCTCATAGTTTCTTGTCTGAATGCGACCATCAACAGAAACGAGGGAACCTTTAGAGCAATAGCGCTCTGTGTTTTCTGCAATCTTCCCCCAGCACACACAATTAATGAAGTCAGCCTCCTGATCATCGCTCTTGAAGTTTCTTTCTACTGCTAGATTGAAAGAAGTGACTGCCTTTCCACTCCCTGTTCTTCTTAGTTCAGGGTCTCTTGTAAGTCTTCCGACTAATAAAGCACGATTAAGCATTAATAGTGTTCCTCCTTGTCATTTATTGTCATAAGTTATTATTCTCCTTATCTTCTTCGATGCCATTCACAATCATTGACACGATAACGAAAACTGCAATAGCAATCACTGATATTGCAATAAGAATACCAATAATCAGCATGAGAATAGCAAACACACAAAATACATTTCCTAATACCTGCAATAAAAACATCTATTTCATTCCTTTCTTAACTATTCTAAAAAATATTTACTAAATTCATCATCAGTGAATGTAATCATCGTAGGATCTACTCGTTGGATATTTCCTTTTCTATCTTCGATTAGAGCGAATACATGACTAATCTGTCCTCCTAGATGTCCACCAATAGCGACAGAAGGACCAATAACATTCGAAAACTGTTCGAGGCAGTGAAATAGATAATTTTCATTTTTATATCTGCATGTTCTATAAATATTTGGCATAATCATCCTCTCCTATCTGATAAATAAGTAAATCATTAACGCTAGTGTAGCAACATATGCTGCTGCGAGAATAAAGAAATCTCTGTTAGCCTTTTTACAGTTTTTAACAAGTTTATTATTCAAATTCTGAAGATCATATATCTTTTTTGAGTCCCCATTGTAAATATTCAACAGAGTTTGGTTTGCCTTGAAAAGGCTCTTGCACTTTCTTTTAAGTGTGTTGTTTTCTTTTTTTAAATCTTGGCATGCTTCTTCTAGTTCTCTATATTCTTCGTTTGCATCTTCCAACTCTTCTTCTAAGCAATGCTTTTCACTTTCTAGTTCTTCAATCTGACTTTGTAATTCTGTAATCTGTTCCTGGTGTAATTCCATTGAAATAGTGTTCATGTTATTTTACTGTTCTCCTTTCGCTTCTAAGTCTTCAATGTAATCATCATTTTTATGCGCAGTTAAATATCGCAATAATTCTGTATCGGAAGTATTAGGACTATAATATAGATCATCAGGATAAAAGAACTTAGTAAACTGCGTATACCATCCACTTTTTTTAAAATATTTATTAAAACCCATCACTTGAATTTTTCTGACATATAGTTTAGGTGTTAATTTTAAAGTCAGCATTTTAATATCAGGTGTTAAATACTCAACTTCCCAGTTCTTCTCATTTCTTAAGAATGAGGTTCTCTCTTCTTTATTCTTCAGCATCATTGACCACCTCACAATTCTCTAAAATATCCTTGATTGCTATTGGTTCTTCATCTTCCTGTTTTATAAATTTGAATAAGTTGTCGAATAACGCTATAGAACAGTATGAACTTTCAGGAACCCAACAATTTTCGCGTTTTATCGGTGCGTCTTTAAAGATAAATAAATGATTTATCTTATCTCTTACAATGTATTTATGACCTTTCTTTTCAGACCATTTTAAAAACTCATATTCCAATTTACTTAATTTGGCAGTCTCTTTATATTCAGAGAGCATCCATTTCATACGCGAAAAACTGCAACCGCAATCCTCTTCTTCATCAAAAATACAGTCTTCACAGTTAAGACCATCACAGCTTCTTGCAATATTTTGTCCATCTTTTCTAACCGCAAAATAATAGCCTCCTTCTGTAAGATCTAGTATTACTTTCTTATTCTTTTCCGCATTTAGCATATTAATCTACCTCCAAAATAATTAATCTTCTTTCAACCACTCTTTAATGCTCTGCTTATTCTTAAGGCAGCATAATGAGCACGAAAATGATTTGACTTCAAGATTGAACTCTTCGCATGATCTATCGCCAAAATAATCACTAGATATACCTAAACAACTAATCAGCGAGTTATTCAATACTGCATCTAGTTTCTTTTCATCCACTTCAATCATTGCCATCAAGAACACCTCTAACCTTCTCTAACTTTTCTGTTAGCTCTCTATTTTCACATTCTGCATTGTCTAGATCATATTCGAGGTTGGCGAATATGTTTTCCAAATCAGTGCAGTATCTTTCTAATGCTTCGGCATATTCTTTATAATTTACTAACGATTTACCTTTTGTGTCTAAAAAAAGGCTAAAATCTCTTTCTTTAGGTCTCTTAACCTCTCTAATGCTTAACTTCTTAGTTGGCTTCTTAATCCAATTTAAGAAGTTCTCTTTTGAATAGAATGGACAGTTGCTTTTGCAATTGCTAGCGGTACAAGGAACATTGATTTTATTTTCTTCTAGTACTTCATTAAAATTGTCACAAATACAATTGCCTTCGACTTCCGTTTCACCAATGAATTTAGCGACTGCTTCTAACTTCCTATCATTCACAATTGTCATTATAAATCCCCTCCTAGTTCTTCCGTTAATCGTCTTAATTCTTCTTTATCCTCTTCAGTTACTCTTTTTTTAAGTTTCTTTTTCTTCTGGTACCATTTCTTTTCTTTTGCTACTGCTAAAGCAAAGTTCTTTAGATTGGTTATTTTCTCAAGTCCATAGAGTTTACATGTTTCTATTACTTCATCGGCAACTTCTTCAAAGTCATTTTCAATAAGAAAAGATTTTAAATCAGACAAGTCAGAGTCACTGACAGACAGTCTTCTTTTATTCTTTATTTCTTTTATTCTTTTATTCTTATTACGTCCTACCTCTTGTCCTACCTCTTGTCCTACCTCTTGTCCTACCTCTTGTCCTACCTCTTGTCCTACCTCTTGTCCTATTTTTAGGACACTTGGTGAGACACGGTTCTGATATTTATCCCAGTTCTCAACTGTTATAAGAGTGCCTTTTCTAGATATATCTAATTTGATTTTTCCGCACTCTTCTAAGAGATGAAGATATTTAGTAATAGTGTTTTTTGCCATCCCGCATCTTTCTGATACCTGTCTTAGAGACAAGATACATTGTCCTCTTTTAATAAGCTGGCCATGATGATAGTAATCAACAGGATTGGCATGAAGAAGGATGTCAATCCAAAGGTGTAGCATTTTTGAATCATGATAGACTTCGTCGTAGTCCATCATGTATAACTTGATCCATCTTCTTTTTTCATCCATCTTTCATGTCTTCCTTTCTTTAATTAGAACTGTTCATAATCATAACCATCATCGAAGTCACCGAATTCAGCATCGCCGAAATCAGTATTGACTCCAGCATCTTCAAGAACCTTGTCAGATTCTTCATGTGGCTGTAGTGCTTTAGGCGCTGAACTTTCATTTGCGATTGCTTTAGGTGCTTCTTCCTGTGGTTCTTCCTCGTTTACAAATGTAACAGGAGCATCAACATACTCTTTTGTACCATCACTATTGATTACCGCCATATCAGCATCAATAGCATTCTGCAGATCAATTGACATGATACCCCACTTACTGATCAGCTGACGTAGCATAGTCTTGTATGCCATTCCGTCAAAATCTTTAGACCAGAATGTCCAGTTAGTGCCTTTTCTTTTGTCTGCTGCATATCCTTGAGAATACTTAAGCGCATGTGCTTCCATCTTCTCTTTTGACCAGTACATTGTTTTTCTAAAGCCGTTTGTATATTCAAACATTGCATAATAGCCGACTGTCTTAGCGTTCTCTCTTACAAGTTCATCATCAATTAATCTGACTTCAATCTCTTCATTAAGAGGGTCGTAACGGATTAATTCACCTTCCTTAATTGAAATAACATTTAACTTTCTATACTGTCCACTTCTGATGGCTAGCTGAATGTAGCCTTTATAACCTAATTGGAACTGTGCAACTGTTCCTCTCTTAGTCTTGTAAGGTACAAAGTAGTACTGTCCTAACTGAGGAGAAGGCGATAAGTTGAGCGCTTCGCCAAGGAATGCAGCAGTAATGATACTATTAGGCTCACACTCCTGAAGCTTTGGATCATTGACAACTGTAGAAGTAATAGAAGCGATGAAACGTGTTCCATTCTTACCGCCAACAACATCATTGATTTTTCTCTGTACTGCTGGGCTTGCGATAAAAGTACTGAATTTTGCTTTGTTTGTTGTGTCTTTTCTTAAACTGTTTTTAACTGTCATTTTTATTTACCTTCTTTCTTTCTAGGGAATCTTAAATCATAATCGAAACAACCATCATATTTTGCTTTGAGGTAGTCTAGAGATGTTTTCAACTCATTTAGTGCTGCTTTTGTTCCTACGATTTTACCAACCAACATCTTTAGCTCTTTTTCTTCTGAAGAAACATTCACAGGCTTTTCCTGCTGCTTAACTTCTTCCTTCTTTGCTTCTTCTTTCTTCTGATGTTCCTGTTCATCTCGTCTATTGATGATTTCTCTAAATCTTCTTTCTAGGAGTGGCTTAATGTCTTCAAAAGAGCCGTCTCTTAACTTATCTTTATAGACACTTACATCAATCATCTCTTGATCAACATCAGTTTCTTTACATCTAGCCTCTAAATAGATGTCTAAAGACTCACAGCGCTGCATATATGATTTATATGTTTCTTTAGTTCTTTCGCATTCCTGTTTGATTGCATCTACTAATGCTTTGGTTGGTTTCTTGCTGTTGATAAACTTCTTTAATGAACTCCAGCGTGGATCAATAGAGAAAACCTTAGTTGCACAGTATCCATCAAAGTCATCTCTATGCACATAATAATTAAGAGCCTCATTACAGAGTTTTCTTACAACCATTTCATTCTCTGCTACTTCCTTATCTGTAAATTCCTTAATATCACTAGATAATGAACTAATAGAAGCATCAAACATCTTAAGAACTTCTTTCATATCGTTCTCGAAGTCTGTGTAGACTTTCATCGCTTCTTTTTTGACTGCCTTTTTGCTTTCATTGACATTGTCTTTTTCTTTCTTCAGTTTAGAAACAACATCAGATAACTCTTTATAGTTGTCTGCAGTCACTACAATGCCGTCATAGCGCTTCAAATAAGACTTTACAGCCTCTTTGAAGTGTTTTACGTTACATCCTTCAATCTGCGCTGGAATGACCTTCACAACGCTTAAACTAGGCATTTCAGCCACTTCATTGACATCGGCATCAATAGGCTGTGTATCTTCTTCTTCAATGATTGCATCCCTGAACTTCACCTGTTCGTATCTGATGTCAATCTGCTTGTCAGCGAATACTTCACCATTGTCATTAACTGCAGTGAGTGCTGTAATTGCTCCAAAAGGCCATGCTAGTTCAGTTACTGGCTTTCCATCTGCAATCTTCTTGTGATCATCAGCAAGCATGACCTTGAGAATCTCAAAATCAATCTTGTCTGTTTCGATTCCGATGTGACCGCCATATAAGCGGTCTTTGATTTCTTCCTTAAATCTCATTCTTTTTCTCCTTTAAATAAAATTTGGTTCAATATCTTCCACGATGTGCTTTTTCCAGAAGGCTTCTTCATCTGCTTCTAGCTGCATTAAATCCAAAAGCACCTCGCTTCTTTCAATTCTTCTAATAATTGTCTTGGTTTCATCGCACCACGGCATCATAGCAATAGCGAATAAGACAACGAATTCAGCGCCTGTCACATTCATATAGTGCAAGCACTGACAGTAATATGTCTGAGGCATTGAATCATCGCCCCACTCTTCTTGGAAGTACTGCCACTTGTTAATGGTTGTTGACTTAATTTCTAAAATCCCTGTTGATCCATCTTCCTTTCGAATAAGAGCGCCGTCCAAGTTGGCTCGCATCCATTCCTTATCTTTCCTGGATAAGGAGTAATCCTTTGTATCAATGACTTCATAGTCATCACCATAGAGTGCCTCAAACAGGTTGAACATTACAGGCTCTAGGCGGTTCCCCATCTCAATAGCGTGATTTGAAACCTGAGGTCTTTTTTGTCTGCCTGTCTTGTCTTCCCAAAGTTCGTGTAAAGTTGTGTAACGGTTGACACCTTCAATTATGCCGGCATCTGAACCGCCAATCCCCTTCCTTCTCTGAGAGAGCCACCCTTCTTTTGTCTTGGGAATCTCTTCATAAATGCAATCGAATAGATTTTTGAATTCAATCATTAATCAATACCTAAGCGCACCTTTGTGCATTCAAAGCATTCTGGAGAATGAACATATGCATACAGGTATCTTCTTCTTACTTTGCCTTCAACAGCATCGATTGCATCTACTTCTTCTTTTGAAATCTTTTTGACATCTGAATGACTAATGTTTTTTACAACGAATTCATATGCTTCTGATACTTTCATGCCTGTCACATCGATGATTCGAGTTACCGTGTGAGCAGTATCATCAAGATAGATGATTCTGACCCTTGTGGAGTTATCCATGTACTGGTGTACTTGGATGTTATATAGATCATCGCCTGTTACTTCATCATAGATTTTTCTGCGTTCAAGCATATCGTCATACATGAATCTATTCAGTCTACGAGCTAATTCCTCATATGGAGGAAGAGGCTTGTATATATCCCATTTCCACATATTACATAGCCTCTAAAGCATTAATAACATCTTTAATGAGAGCCATGCCACTGTCCCCAGTAACATCAATGAACACTTCTTCATTACCTTCATAAAGTCTGACAGTGACCTCTTCATTGCCGTTCTTATCCTTGTGGTAAAGCATTTCAGCGATTTCATCTCGCCACTTTCTAGTTCTAGTGAGAGTCTCAAAAAGGCTCTCTAGAATATCTTTCTTATTCTCCATCTACGTAATCCCCTTCAAACAATCTGTCTAGCGCTTCTAAGATATCGGAGATTGTATTTACATCTCCTAATGGTCCAAATGCCTCAATTGCATCATCTGGACTTTCATACACCTTATTTATAATTCTATTGAATTCCTTTTTTTCTCCTTCAGCGTCAAACCCATTAGTGAAGCGTCCTTCTTTGGCAGCTTTAACGATGTAAGCAAATAGCAAGAGGTACTGCCATGTGTTTCCTGTTCCTGTTACTTCACAGTTCCCGTTTTTAATCTCAAGGTGTAGGAATGGTGTTTCTACGTGTTTGATCATGATTATTTATCCCCCTTTAATCCGATATATTCCAAAAATAAGATGTTTAATCCTAATGAGAAAGCACTTAAGACATGTGCGGCTGTACTATCCCAATTTGTGCCTGTACTAATCATTGAAATAACCATGCCTAAAACAAACAAATTAATTGTGATTAATAAGATTCTTTTACTATTCATAATTTCCTCTTTCTGTGCTATAATTAGCACTGTCTGATTTTTATCAATCTTTTCCAAGATTGAGTGGGAGCACACGATGTCTGTCGTGTGTTCTTTTTTTTGTGCTCATAAGCACTTAGCGCCAGGAGACCGTATACAGTAGGTATGTATAGTCAATGGAATTACCCAAAAAGAGAAATGTTAAATTATGTATTGCAGTTCATTCTACGAATTATTATTTGTCTCCTAGCCTTAGGTGCCTACGAGCAACTAAAGCTATTTATTCAATTGTTTTTCTTTTAGAATCATCTCATGTTCAATATTCGCATTTTTGATGATCCTTTTTTCATCAATCCCAAGATAATCGATAACCAGTTTCATCGGCAAATGTCTACTGTCATGAAGTCTTTTACCAGACTTAAGTACTTTCTCGGTCATCTCTTTCTTAAGTCTAGAAGCCTTTGCTTCACTGCAACTTGCTAAAATCATGATGTCATTTCTATCAGCCCACTGTTTCTTAATCACATCAAACATTTGCAAGTTCGAAGCCTGTTTACACATTTTTCTCACACTCCTTTGCTAAGAATTTATTGATGAAATACTGCTGACCCTTGCCAGTAACCTTAGGCGTCTTAGTAGTAATATTTACTCCTGAGCCGTTGACGTAAGAGCCTTCCTTGATTTCAAATAGACCGAGATCCATAGCCTTCTGTGTAGGCATGTTGTAATCAGTGCCCTGGCGCTTGATCAGATAGCCTTTTTCTCTGAGCCATGCAAATAAACGCTTCTGACCCATGTCAATGCCATTCTGCTTTAAGATTTTAGCAAGTTCACCAACAAGGATAGATGTATGGCTAGTGGCTACTGCATCAGCGAATAATGCTTTAGGTTTCATTTCCTCAATCTGCTTGTCTTTAGCAGCTAAGACATTCTGCGCTTCAATCAGCGCTTTAGCCATTAATTCTGAGCCACTCAACTCTTTCACTTGGTACTGCCCTGTTTTTCTTAATGTTGGCAAAACTTCACTTGTTACCCAGCGCTTGAATTTCTTGGCACTTGGTAATTTGCTTGAGAGGACTAAGCTGTATAGACCAGATTCGTTGATGATATACATTTCACGGCTTTGACCTGAGTCGGCGAATCGCCTTGTCAGCTTATCTTCTCCATCAACATGTTTTTTTAAAGCGTCTGAGGTATCTTTATACCCAAGAATCTTTGCCACATCTTTGCCAACAAACCAAGGCTCACTGTTAATTAAAAGACTCCTTACTTCATGATTTTCAAAATTAAATAATTGTACTTCGTTCATTTTTGTTTCTCCTTTCTCTATGTAGTTGCATTTAGTTCAACTTTTCGGTTAAAAAAATTTCGTCCCTTTGTCTTTTGGTTAATTTCAATGCGTAACTAAGTCCGACAATTTCAGAGGCAGTGAACTCACCAATTCCATTCAGACGATTATACAATGTTTCTCTTGCTATTCCGCCTTTTTTAGCAATGGCAGTCATAGTCATTCCACTGTCATCTATTGCTTTTTTTAATTTAACTATATCCGTCATTTTGTTTCTCCTTTCTTAAGTTGCATTTCTTTCAACCTACTTCAACTATACATCACAGTTGCATGTGTGTCAACCTTTTCAACAAAAATGTTGAATAATTTTACAACATGGGATATTATATAATTAAAGAAAGGAGGTACATATTAATGCTTGAACTATACAAAAATATTAAGAGAAGAAGGCAACAATTGAAGATGACTCAAACTGACCTTGCTTTAAAAATGGGGTATGCAGATAAGAGCATGATTGCAAAAATAGAAAAGGGTAATGTTGACCTTCCACAGTCTAAAATTTTGGCTTTTGCCAATGCTTTAGAAACAACTCCTGGCGAGTTAATGGGATGGGATTACGAGACAGAAGCAACTGAAACAGTAGATAACATCTATAAACTAGACAAAATAAAACTACCTTTTCTTGGAAAGGTAGCATGTGGTGAGCCTATCTTTGCGGATGAAGACAGAGAAAGCTATATAATGGTCGGCACTGATATTGGTGCTGATTTCTGTCTACAGTGCCAGGGCGACAGTATGATAAATGCAAGGATCCATGACGGTGATATTGTCTTTGTGAAGAAAACTGACATAGTAGAGAACGGAGAGATTGCTGTAGTAATCATAGATGATGAGGCTACACTAAAAAGATTCTTCTATTATCGTGAACAGAATTTAGTTATTCTAAAGCCTGAGAATCCAAAGTATCAGGATATAATCCTTACTGGAGAGCAGTTGAATCAAGTTAGGGTTATCGGAAGAGCCGTCGCTTTCCAAAGTGATGTAATATAAATTGATAGGAGGATTATAAATTATATGCAAGAAAAGAAAATGAAATATCAAAGATACAAACGTGGACAGATTGTATTGATTGACTTTAGTCCTTCTATGGGTAGTGAATTACGTGGCAAACATTTTGCAATTGTAATAACAAAGAAAGACTCCCCTAATAATGGTGTCTTGACTGTCATACCACTAAGTTCCAAAGAAAAACCTTACTATTTAGATATAGGAAATTTTGTTTCGAAACAGGTTTATCCGCAATTATTAAATATTACTAGAGAATTATATACAGCATTAGCAAATTTGGATTCATCTGATGCAAATGAATACAACGTTGAAGACGTTCAAAAAGTCATCAATAATGTTAATGAATTTAAAAAAGTCGCAAACATATACATTAACAAGAATAAAAAATCATTTGCATTGGTACAAAATATTACAACAGTAAGTAAAATAAGAATAAAAAAACCTGTAAATCATTATGATCCAATCAAAAATTTGATTGCTGATAGCCTAATTCTTGATTTAGTTGATAATAAAATAAAAGAATTATTCATCAATGATAAATAGCAAAGATATAATAACGAGGTTTGACAATAGCCGCTTTGTGTGATAACATCTAATTGAACAAGAGCTATACGCTATTGTTATTTACACAACGGCCTAGCGCCATTGAAGGAATCTCGTTAGAGGTTCCTTTTCTTTTTACAAAAAAAGCACCCTAGCGCCAACTAGGATGCGGATAATGTGATGCTCCAACATCACTATAAAAGAAACTATCACATAAAGTCCTTTTGCGTACTTTATTTTAACGCATAAAGCACGTTCAAGGCAAATATAAATGAAGGAGCGTGATTTATTATGGCTGTAAGAAAAGACGAGAAAACTAAAAAATGGTATTTCTATGGGAAATATAAAGATCCAATAACAAATAAGTATAAAGATTATAAAAGACGTGGGTTCAGAACAAAGCAAGAAGCCAAATTTGCAGAGTCTGAATTTCTAAAAAACTTTCTTGCCGAACAAAAAGGAAGCATCCTCATGTCCAGATTAATTGATGAGTATTTTTCACAGAAGAAAAAAGAAATGAAAAAGTCATCGTACAATTCTCTAGTAAATAAAACCAACAAGCATATTAGACCTTATTTTAATAATATGATAATTAATGATATCAAGCCAATACATATCAGAAAATGGAAAGATGAAATGAATGCAAAGAATCTTTCATTAAGATACAAAAGAGATATTTTCATCATGTTATCAACTATCTTTAATTTTTCTGAAAAGTACTACGGAACAGAAAACAATTGTCTAAAGCTTGAAGGAAATTTCAAAGACCCAACAGAGCCAAAAAAAGAAATGCTATTTTGGACTCTTGAAGAATTCGAGCAGTTCGATAATGTTATTGATGATCTAGAATATAAAACACTATTCAATTTCTTATATTGGACTGGATGTAGGCGTGGAGAAGCCTTAGCGTTAAACTGGAATGATTTTACATCTGGCTTCAAGACTGTAAAGATAAGAAAAACAATAAATCAAAAAATTAAAGGTCAACCCTACGAAATAACAACACCAAAAACACCAGGTTCAAACAGAAACATACCTCTCCCAGAGCAACTAATTAGCTTAATACAGAGACTTTATGAATACAGCAAAGAAATAGAAGGATTCAACGATAATTGCTTTGTATTCGGTCTAGAGAAGCCTCTTAGTGATACAACAATTGAAAGAAAGAAAAATGAATATTGTAAGATAGCAAATGTGAAGCAAATAAGAATACATGATTTTAGGCATAGCCATGCAAGTTATCTTATTAATAACATGCCAAATGATCAAAACCTCATTCTGGCCATATCGAAAAGACTTGGACATTCAAGTCCAACTATAACTTTACAAGTTTATGCACATATGATGCCAAATGATGATGATAAACTATTAAACATCATGAACAACAAATAAATTTTAGTCCATTTTTAGTCCATTATAAATATATAAACAAAAAAACCTCGATTATATCGAGGTAATTTTTTAATGGTGCGGGTGACAGGACTTGAACCTGCACGCCGAAGCACTAGATCCTAAGTCTAGCGTGTCTGCCAATTTCACCACACCCGCATCAAGATGGTGACTCGCAGGGGATTTGAACCCCTGACCCTCTGATTAAAAGTCAGATGCTCTGCCATCTGAGCTAGCGAGTCACTAATGGTGCCGACTAGAGGACTTGAACCCCCAACCTACTGATTACAAGTCAGTTGCTCTACCAGTTGAGCTAAGTCGGCAAAAAAATGGTGGAGGTTAACGGGCTCGAACCGCTGACCCTCTGCTTGTAAGGCAGATGCTCTCCCAACTGAGCTAAACCTCCATATATGGTGACCGGTACGGGATTCGAACCCGTGAATGCATGCGTGAAAGGCATGTGAGTTAACCGTTTCTCCAACCGGCCAGCGGAATTGAGTATATCATAGGAGAAACGAATACGTCAATAGTTATTTTAACATTTTGATAAAGAAAATGCTGAAATTTTTTTGTCTTTAAAAGTAAACTTAATTTGTATATTCTTCTCTTTATATTTATAGGTTATTGTACCTTTTCCGTTATTGTAATGGTTAGAAGTAGGAGAAGAATAAGTATGCTTTACTGTAGAATAATCAGTTCCAACAGTAATACTATTCTTAAGTTTATACTTCTTAGTAAAGAGAGTGATTGTTTGGATTTTTCCATCCTTTTCTGAATATTGAATATTAGAATCAAATAAAGCATCTGACATCTTTGATGCACTCACACCAGGATAGACCTCTTTATTCTTATAAATGATTGTATAGTCCTTTATATCAGTTTGAGCACTACATGCACATAATAAGAGACATAGTAATAATAGTATCTTCTTCATATGTATACCTCCTTGTCTTTATATTAGAACTTTAATAAGAAATTGCAAGAGAAGTTTGACAGGGAGTAACTACCGTCTAGTACAGTAAATGTAGGAGGTATTCGTTATGGAATATGTAAAATTAAATAATGGCATAGAAATGCCACTCATCAGTTTTGGAGTCTATCAGATTCCTAAAGAAGATACTAAGAGATGTGTCTTAGATGCAATTAAGTCAGGATATAGAGGCATTGATACAGCACAGAGCTATTTCAATGAAAGTGAAGTAGGAGATGCGATTGTGGAATGTGGTGTACCTAGAGAAGAACTCTTTATTACTACTAAAGTGTGGATTGATCATTATGGTTATGAAGAGTGTAAGGCTTCAGTAGAAGAATCATTAAGAAAACTAAAAACAGATTATTTGGACTTATGTTTGCTTCATCAGCCTTTTAGTGATTATTATGGTGCTTATCGTGCTTTAGAAGAGTTATATGCGGAAGGTAAAATTAAAGCAATTGGTGTTTCTAATTTCTATCCTGATCGTTTGACAGATATTTGTATGTTTGATAGAAAGGTTATTCCTGCAGTGAACCAGGTAGAAGTCAATCCTTTTAATGCACAATGGTGTGCTCAGGAAAACATGGAAAAACATGGTGTAAAAATGGAAGCATGGGCCCCATTTGGTGAAGGAAGAAATAATCTATTTACTAATGAAACATTAGTTTCTATTGGTAAGAAATATAATAAGAGTTCTGCCCAGGTTATGTTGAGATGGCTTGTTCAAAGAGGTGTTATTGTTGCTTGCAAGTCTACTCATATTGAAAGAATGCAGGAAAATATCAATGTCTTTGATTTTGAATTAACAGAAGAAGACATGAATTCTATTAAAACATTAGATACTAGTAATAGCTTATTCTTCTCTCATAATGATCCTAATATGGTTGAATGGTTCGACAAGATTGTGAAAGAAAGAAGAGTAAATGAAGATTGTAGAAAAGAAAATAAGAAGTGGTAGCTAAAAAGACTTCAATTGAAGTCTTTTTTTAACGGATGTTATGTTTTGATATCATCTTTTGAATGGATACAGGTATAAAGAATTCTATCACAAATGAAGAAGTATAGAATAATGCGATATGTATTTTTGTGATAGGCATGATTAATGGAATAATCATCATCTTTATTGTGAAAATCATAATCACTTCTAGAATAATCCATACAAATGTACCTAATATTAATGCGTTTTTCAAGTATGTGCGATAGAAACTGTGATCTATTCTCTTAGTTGTTAAACCCATGTTATAGAGATAGTCTCTTGTCTGTTTCTCTTCTCTTAAAATGAGATACTTAAGGTAAAAATAGAAACCATACAATAATATAAAGACAACTGCAATGAATTCTATCAATACTTTCTGATTGTTGTTGATAAGAGAATTGATTGCATCATTATCTACAAATGCACCCTCTACCCTAAAACCTAATCTTTCTAATTCATTCTTTACCTGATTGATATTCTTAAGATTATCTACTCTTAATGTATAAGCATCTGGACGCCATGGAGTTTTCATGATGATATCAGTCACATCATTTGTAGTGTATTTTGAAGGAAGAACATTTTCGAATGTTACACAACCTTTTTCACTATGAGGATCCTCTATACTATAAACGACAACACTTTCTTTGGCTTTAAAAGTTTCCATATGAGGTGCTATACAGTCTCTAGGAATGTAAACATATGGATTTCCTGTACCGACACTATTTGTACTTATAGCTGATCCTGGTTTTAAAATTCCTCTCACAGGTAGATTCATATAGACAAGTTTAACACAAGGTGTGTTGATATCGACCCACTCATCACCATCAGATGATGTTCCCATTTGAGAAATACCAGAAGCATTATAGACAGGTATTGGAACCCATAATCCTATTTTTAACTTCTTGATATTAATATCTTCTAGTCTAAGGTTATTTTCTTCTAAGAAAGCTTCCATTTTTTCGCTGCTTAAATAGACACCTTTATTATCAGCATGTTTAATAGTGATGTTTGTATAATCATCCCTGCTATCATAAGTTTGAAGCATAAAGATAGATGAACTACCATTCATATGACCATCAGATAGTGATATCTGATCATAGTTATTTTCTGTTGCACCATTCATATCATCCGTCCATTCTGAGAAGGTGCTATAGTGAACATCATATCTCCATGTAAGGCGTTCTATGTGACTGACACTTTTAATCTTATTATAATCCTGTTGACTCAGAGGTGTTTTTCCAGAATAGTATGTATAATAATCATTCTTATATTTTTCTTTGTAGACAACAAGGTCTCTAGAAGCAACAGAATTAATTTTGTCTTCATAAGAAGCACTATATGTTCCATAAATATTATAACTATAAGCACATATAATCATTGTGAAAGCAATAAGTATATTCATTACTGTTCTGAAAGTACGATGCGAAAAACGAATATCCATGTTTTTATCTTTTAGGATAGGTGCTTTTACTAGATTCTTCTCTTTGGATAGATCTCTATCTATGATTAATGCACCCTCCACTTTATAAAGCGTATCAGCTGCTTGAATCATTCTACTATCATGTGATGCACTAATTACATAATGTCCTTTATCTGCATATTCCTTGAGAATATGAATCATTGTCTGTGCATAACCTGCATCAAGCGCAGCAGTAGGTTCATCTAAGATGAGTATTTCAGGCTGTCTTATTAAGGCTAAATAAACAGCAGCACGTGTTTTTTCTCCTCCAGATAAGCTTTTAGGATACTTATTTTCAAGAGGTTTTATACCTAATTGTTCTTCATAATCAGGAATTCTTTTACATCCTAATTTTTCTAGCTGTTTAATATGACTGCCAATAGTCATTCCTTCTATAAATAAAGGGATCTGATGAACATTTGCGAGATGATTATAAATAAACTTTTGTTTATTTTCTTCATCAAGAGTATCTATTCTTTCACCTTCATAAAGATAAATACAGTCATAAGCAAATTGGAAGGCTTTAAGAAATGTGGATTTTCCTGATCCGCTTCTTCCTTTGATAACAGTTAAATGTCCACATTCAGCGCAGAATGAAGCATCTTTAAATAGAGTCTTTTTTCCAAAAGACACATTAAGTTGTTTAATTTCAAGCATATTAAACCACCTCATTTCTTAGTTCTGTAACAATATCAATCTTTTTGATAAATCTAGATTGCGTTATCACTCTTTCTAAAAGAAGTGCAATTATAAATACAAAAGTAGATATAAGAGGTGCTACAAGTGAGAATATGCCTGTTAAAAGCAACATGATAATAGATATAATTGTACTAATTACTAAAACAGCACAAAGCCCAATAATGCTTTCGGTAAGAGATATATGAATCAAATCTTTTTCTCTTAAACCAGAAATTCTTAACAAAACAAGTTCGCTCTTTCTTTGCATTAATAAATGTGATTCAAGAACAATATCAATAATTATAGCTACAAGAATAATAATACCTGCAAATGTAAACATCAACATTTGATAATAGTTGTTTAAGCTATTCATCGATTCTCTATCTGTAAATGAATCATTGATTGTATAACCACTGCTTTCATAGTCTTTAAGAGCTGTTTCTAATTTATCGTATGTATCATAGCAGATTACGTATCCTATATATTGTTTATCTTTACTGTTCTTTTCATAAATGGATTTCATTAATGAATAAGGCATGTAGATATATCTTTGACTTTTTACTACATAATGGACTTTTTTAGAATTTTTAAATACACCATTCATATCAAAACTATGTTCAGTTTGATGCATTCCTTCTCTATCTTTAATTGTTATATCAAGGTTTATTTTATTGTTCTTGGATTTCTGATTGAGAATATAGAAGGTAGATTCATCCATATAGATACCATTTTGTTTATCCTGTATAGGTCTATCTATATACTTGGATAAATCATCTTCTTTGAAATAAGGCACAATATAAACTTCTTCACCATTTATATCCGTACACATCTTATATAAAGGATATGCATTCTTGTTTTTTAATGTGATGAGTTTGCTGTAGTCTTGATCTACATATGAATGCTTATCTTTTGTGATAATAGCTTTGTTTTCTAATTGTCCTACTAGCATCTGCATTGCCTGCTTTTTAGAGTTATGAATAATTCCAGTCATAACCTGACATGAAACAAGACTTAAAACAAAAACCATCAATAAAAGAACATACATGAATCTATAATGTTTCATATATGTTTTAACATATTCAATACAGAAATTTTGATTAATAGAAGGGGCTGTCCCTTCACCGCTTTGATCTTCTGAAAATAAAAAATCAGAAGATGAAAGCATACCATCTTCAATCATATAAGTAACATCAGCATATTCTATTGCACATTCAGAATGTGATGCCATAACAATAGTCATATCATGACTCAGTTCTTTTAGGATTTCATATATTTGTATTTCATTATCATGATCTAGAGAAGCAGTCGGTTCATCAAGAATAAGAACCTGTGGATGACTAATAAGGGCACACGCAATAGAAAGTCTTTGTCTTTCACCAAGAGAAAGTGTCATAACGTTTTGTGAAGGAGAAACATCTAAATGCATCCTATCAAGGCATTTATTTATATCATCATCCGTTAATACTTTATTATAAATACGCGCAAAATATTGAAGTGTACCTGTTATATCAAGATGAGGAAGAAGACTGCTTTCTTGTAAAACATAACTTATACGGCTTCTTCTATATTCATCTCTTTCCTCTCCTTCTATGAGTTTTCCATCATAGAAATACTTATAACTGCTTTTATTATCCATGAGGGCAATACAATAAAGAAGTGCAGTTTTTCCTGAACCACTTTTACCTCTTAGAAGAGTAATAGAATGAGCGGGAATACTGAAAGATGCTTGATCTAGAATAACTCTATCATAGGCGATGGTTACATCTTTGAGTTCAATCATATTATTATTCCTTTCTAAATATAACTCCCAGTAGAACTGGGAGTCGTTAAAATTATTTTATATTACATGTAGACCATTTGTCAGTTGCACCATTTACAGACCAATGATAAATCATGCTGCCGGAATGGGAAACGTAATTATAATCAGTGCTTGAAAAATTTACTTTTTGTTCACAATGGTAAAAACTAGGACTTCTTTTATAAGTTTTTGGACTTCCTGATTTAGTAGCGTATCCACCTTTTCCAGAATAGCCGATACTGGTTGGTGATCCTACTTTCCATCGTGTTGTTTCGTGAGTATAGTAAGTCGCTGTTACACTAGCAGAGGTTCCTGCACATGTTCCACGTAATGTCTTAGACATTGATGCAGCATAAACGGATTGGATGCTAATAAAACATGCAATACCACTTGCTAATAGTAGCTAATAGTATAAATTTCTTATTCATAACTGTTCACCTTTAGTATTATTATATATATTACAAAAGCATATAGATTATTGAATGTAAACCCTTACATCACAAAATTAATAATGATTTAAAGCAAAAAGTAAAATTACACTTTAAATTATTATTTAGAGAAATTAGATAGACAGTGAATTTACTCAAACTATAAAATGTCAGGAGTGCAAAACTCCTATCATTGCTTTTGGCTTGTAAATTTTTTTGGAGGTGTAGTTCCATATATTTTTTGATTTGTATTATAGATGAAGAGATGCTAGTTTATCTACCTTTTGTGCTTATTTTTATCAGAAAGAAAAAAAAGTATGTATATTCTATCAATATAATTATTGACGTAAATTAATGGCTCATGATAAACTTTTTTTAAAGAAATCGCTTTCATTAATCAACACAAGGAGGAGATAGGAATAAAATAATATCATTTTTAATTTGCCTTACGTTAGCACTAACTTGTTTAATTGCTAATCCTGTTTATGGAGAAGATGATGGTTTTAGTTTAACTGGAGACGAATACTTAGAAATTTATAATGCTGCATTTGCCAAACAAACTAACAGTTATAAAACTGTCTACAGAGACCAAAATATTACTATGGATATGCTAAAAGCTTCCATAAAAACGTACACTTATAATGAATATTTCAAAAGCGTAAAATGGATAACAAGAAAAGGTGAAGTTTCTTTAAGCATTACTCCTACAAATAAATTATATGGTCGTACCTATAATAATGCAAATGTACTAGCAGTTCATGCAGCTACAGCCTGGAGTTTGTTATACAAAAAACATAAGTCAAGTAGCAAATGGAAAAACACAGCTAGTATGGAGGCACAATTTAATTGCCATGTTATATTTGCAGGGCCTAATAAAACACCTTGGAATATCGAGCCACATAGAACTGAAACAAATTGGGCAATTGTTGTTAAAAATTTTTGCAATCCTTAAAGAAAAAATTGATATATTTGGTGATTATCTGCGTCATATCATCGCTGTATATCAATTTAAAGCCATCTTATAAAATCAAAGTTGAAACAATCCGCGACATCTCCCTATTTGATTCTGATAAGGAATACTTTGTCTATTTCGGTAGGCCTTCTTGTCCGAATTGTATAAAATTTCAACGTTACATTAACAATAATGATTATCGATTGCCCAAAAAAATTTATTACTTTAATACTGACTACTGGAGAAAAAGTGGTGCCACAAATAAAATATGCAAGGAATTTAATGTTAAAGAAGTTCCTTCACTGATTAAAATTAAAAGTGGGAAAACTGTAGAGAAAAGAGATTTATCAAAATTTATAGAAAAATAATATATCTGCTGATAGGCGATTTCTTTTATTAAACTTAAGGAAAGGAAACAAACATTCCTGTATTTAAAAGGTATGTTTCTATTATATAATCATGTCTACAACTATTTTTTACTTTTTAATTGTATTAATTTTACAGTTATTCTTATTCCTATTTATCAAGCGTAATCATAATAATAGCGTACTACTTGTTTTGATTTCTTTAGGTATTTCTATATCTGCTGCGTTATCTTTCTGGAATACAGCTATTCTTATCGATGAATTAGGGATAAGTTCAAGTATTTTCAATTCATTATTCTTTGATACATCTATCATATTATCTTTAATTAATATGTATACTGTACTTAAAGAGAAATTGTATTAGTACTGATATTAATTTTCATTTCTGAGACTTTTATTGATTGAATTGTACGTATGTATGCACACTTATCTTTATATTATTTTTATATTTAATTGGTTTAATTTTAAAAGAATTGATATTGATTATATTAAAATAACTATTTTTTCTCTTATGGTTGTTCTGGCATTGGTTTTGTTTAAGAAAAAAATAAATGTCGGAGTATCGAATGATATTGGAATTTATTTAGACTAATTAAATATGCTTGGAGGGTTACTCAAGTTATAAAAACGCCATGTGTGTGAACACCTGGCGTTTTTTTTGAACTATTAACTTATGGAATAACTCTTTGCATATTTTGCTTTTTTCTTAAAAGCAGAGATGATTGATTATTCCAATTTAGTTGATCACTTATTATAATTGGGTTGATCAAGCCTTCCAATCTTATGAATGCATAGTGTAGTAATAAATTCTTCTAGTAGAATGCTGAAGAACCATAATAAGCATGCGTAGAGAATAATAGGTATATGCATCATGAAAGTCATAAATATACTTATGATTAGTAGTATGATTAAATAGAATACGTAGTAGTAAACATAATCGTATCGTGCAAGAGATTTTAACTCTTTAATACTTAATCCATTCTCATATAGGAAGAAGTATTCATCCTTGTTGGAATCAATCGTCTTTTGACGATGATAGATAAGAATAATCAACATGATAATAAATATTGCACATATTAACATCAGTAAACTATTCATCATTCTAGAATTAATCTGAGTGAGGTAATCAAGATTCACATTAGAATATACTGTTAAGTGAGGATCAATATCATTGATTTGTGAAAGAATACTAGATATATATTGTGCATCATCCACTCTCACAAGTAACATCTTTACATCATCAATCTCAAAGTATTTCCTATATATAGCTTCAGGAAGATAGAGTACATCATCTCCTTGAGAAGAAATAGTATTCTTTTTGCTTATGTAGGATGAAACATGAAAAGTATGATGGTTGATGGTGATGTCTTTACCTAAATTCTTGATTGTACGAGATGCTTTGATTGTATCACCAGTATAGGATTGTACAATTAAAGTATCAGTCACTGTTTCATAGAATGGAGTGACATGAATATGTTCTATTCCATTGAGGTCTCTTCTTATATCCATTCTAATGGGCTCAGTAATAGAATCATAAGCATTCTTACTATTATTTCCATAATAGAGGCGTACATCTAATAGTTTCTCTTGTATCGCATTAATCTCATGTGAATAGTATGTACGATATCCTAATATACCTATAGTCATAGAAAGAATCAAACCAAAAAGTATATATAGGATTTTAGAAGAACGTATAAGATGTTTCTTGTAATAAGATAAATAGTTTTGTGGTTTTCTATTAATAGAAGTGGTTTCTAGTTTTTCTATTGAACTCTTTTTGAGAGGTACTATTTTATGATTCTGAATCTCATAGAGATCATCTGCATAATCAAGAATACGTTTATCATGAGTTGCGATAAGAACGCATACAGGATGTGTATGAATATAATCACTCAGTAGTTCTATTAATAACTTGCAGTTAATAGAATCTAGAGAAGCAGTTGGTTCATCTAAAAGAAGGAGAGAAGGGTCTTTCATCAACGCAAAGGCGATAGCTGCACGTTGTCTTTCTCCTCCTGATACATGATCAGGTGTCTGATTGAGTAGATGTTCTATCTTCATAGAACATAGAATATCATTCATTCTAGTTTCATTATATTCCTGTCCGGAGAGTAGGAATGCGAATTCCATATTCTCTTTAATGGTCATGTTATTGAATAATGTACTTTCTTGATGTACATAACCAATCTTTTCTTTCCTTGTAGTAAGAGGGTCATCAATAGAATGACCCTCCATTAAATAATCACAGGCTAAAGGGGCTACAAGTCCTAATTGATTCAATAAGGTTGTTTTACCTGTACCACTTTTTCCTTTGATCATAGTAATGCTGTTGTTAGATAAGGTGATGCTGGCATCATCAAAGATTACTCTATCAAATGTGATAGAAAGATGTTTAATATCAATCATGATCCGTACTCGTTACCATTATTTTATTTGTAATATAGAAGACTAATGTAGTCACAACAGCACTTATTAAACCTATGATTATCTTGATTGAATTGTTTACTAACGCAAACTCACTTGATGAGAATAGTCTTAAACAGAAGGAAAGAAGAACAGCTATAAATAGGAATGTAGACATAAACTGTATATCAACCATATGGATGGATTGAATCTGTTTCTCATTTAAATCAAGTTCTCTATATCTTATATATTCTCTTGATTTATTATAGAGGATTAAGAAAACAACATAGGCAATAAGACCCACAACAGTATAGATGAGAATCATCGTCTGAGTATTCTTAGAATCCTTTTGACGCATCTTTGCTGTTTGTTTGTAATCATCACTCTCTATATAAGTAACGATGTTTGGAGATATCTTATTGAGTCCATTTCTTACCTGATCTACATAACTTGCATTTTCACACTCGACTGCATAAGTTGCAGGAACATAATCAACAATATGTTCGTTTAGATCTTCATATAAACTAATTGAAACATTAGTTGTACGATATTTATTTATAATAGAGTTCGCAAAGTCATTGTTTAAGTAGACTTTAAATTCGTTGTTACCTGTGAAGTCATCCTGATCTTCATTTGATTTGATGACACCATAGATTTTAATAGATACTCTTTTCTTCTGATAAACAGGATGTCGTGTAATTACATCATAATATTTTTTCTGTAATCCATTTTGATCACCATATCGCATAGTGCCATTATATTCAGTAGAACATACAGGTACACCTATATCCATTTTCATGGTTACAGGAAAATCTGAATCAGTTAATTCTAACGTTTTCATAAGACCTTCGCTTATATAATTTTTGTTTTTATTACCAAACTGACCCTTTATATAACTTGATACAAAAACGTTGTCATCAGTAGAATATTCTCTTCTCTTGACTGACATATATGCAATTAAATTATCATCCTCATCATTTCTTGTATCATAATTACGAGTAGGGAACTGATAATAGCTTGTTATGCTTTTAACTCCTTTGATAGATTGAATAGATTGGATTTCTTGAGTAGTCATAGAATATCCTTGATCATATTCCATAAATCTATAACCAGAAGGTAATTCATTTCTTGTAATGTATTCTTTTCCTGTATAGATAATTTTACTAGTTAAGTTATCCATCATAGATGCTGTATTCTTGTTTGTCATATATAGTTCTATACCAGAATATAAAGTCATATTGATAATAACTAAACACAACAAAGCATATAAGAGGATGCTGAACTTTTCTTTCTTGCTTTTTACATGTGCAATTCTTTTAGGGGTAAATTCTTGTGTTACTGAGAGTGATTCACCTTTGATTTCGTTATCTTTGACGCGAGTAAATTGAAGATTCTCAATTAAATACTTGATATCTAAATAATCATCAAATTCTTTGTCATGAATAGTAAGAATAATAACACGGTCATGACTATATTCTTTTAATAACTTCATGATTGAATGTTTATCTTTATAATCTACAGAAGATAAAGGTTCATCTAATATAATACAAGGACTATTAGAATAAACACTTAAGGCTATCATGATTCTTTTCTTTTCTCCTAAGGAACAAGAATCATATTTCTGTGATAAATTCGCTTTG
The DNA here is from genome assembly GCF_004168205.1 of Catenibacterium sp. co_0103. Classification (GTDB taxonomy): domain Bacteria; phylum Bacillota_I; class Bacilli_A; order Erysipelotrichales; family Coprobacillaceae; genus Catenibacterium; species Catenibacterium mitsuoka_A. Next base: position 60,116 of record NZ_RCYB01000002.1, read on the forward strand.
ATGTTTAAATTGTTGAATAGTTCATCTATTGTATTTTGATCATGCTCTCTATTGTATATAGATTCTATTAATTCAAATTGCTGCGCAATGGTAAGGTCTTTTTTTAATAATGCATCCTGGTTTCCATAGAATATAGAAGTGGCATCATTTACCATAGAGTCTACATGAATCTGTTTAGAAATAATTTTTAAGAAAGTGGTTTTTCCACAGCCACTTTCTCCTGCAATACCTATCATTCCAGTAGAAGGGGCTTTGAAAGATGCACCATCGAAAAGAATTTTATTTGTTTTGTATGTATAGTTTTTTATTTCAATCATAGAAGTTCACCTCTTTTTATAAAAGCATGTTAGCGCTAACATAATTATATAATCTGTAAACAAAAAAAACAACAGATTACTCAAAGGATGTTTTGTGATTGTATGTGTCATAAACAAACATATATAATATATGTGAAGAGGTATTCCAATTGAATAAAGGAAGGAGAATAGCTATGAAAAAGTCAATTCAATTGTTGGTGGTACTCTGTATTTTTGTAATAACGGGCTGTAAAACAAATAAAGAACGTTATTTATCTATTACAACGAGTGGATATGATAAGAAAGGGAATGTAGTAGTGAATATCTATGAATATTCATTATCTTCTAAGAAAGTGACTAAAAAGTATACTTCTTCTAATCCGCTTGGTGTCTACTCTAAATCTAATAATGCTGTATACTATGTTGAAGAAGATAATAGTGGTGATTATCTGTATACTTATGATCTTGATACAAAGAAATCTAAAAAGTTGTCTGGTGGTTTAACCGCAATGAATCAGATTATTCCTATAGATAATAATATCTATGTATTAGGCGTAGAAAAAGGTCAAAGATCACTCAAGCCTTATCGTTATAATATAGAAACAAAGAAGTTCAGTAAGATTAAGGCAGAAGAGGATTTAGATTTTGATCATATGGTCTATGATGTTTTCAATCATGATTTATATCTATGTGCAAGTAATCAAAAAGAAGAAGATCAGGCACTAGAGGAAGCAAATGCGGGTAAGGGAAGTAAGTATATTGCACCTAATACGCATATTTATCGTTTGAAGAATAATCAACTCAAACGTATTTATACTACAAATCGCAAGCTAGTCTATAGAATGCTTCCAATGGAAAATGGAAATCTTGCATTTACTGAAAGTGACACCATTCCAGCTTGGAATCCTCAATATCATACATATACATTAGATACAAAAACAAATAAGAAGAAAGCAGGAATTAATCTTGATGAAATTATGGATGTAATACAATATGCTTGTTTTAGTTCTTCTCATCAGATTATTCTTCTTAGCAACAAAGATAAACATCAAGGTATATATACATATGATATTGATTCAGGTAAAACTGAATTATTGTATGAATCTAAAAATGAATTGATTAATAGTTTTGAATTATTAGAATAAACAAAAATACCCACAGCTCTTAACTGTGGGTATTTAGATAATAAAAAAATAGACCTAAGTCTATCTTCTAATCGTATGGAGCGGGTGATGGGAATCGAACCCACGTAGTCAGCTTGGAAGGCTGAAGTTCTACCATTGAACTACACCCGCAAATGAAAACGATCTTTCAATCGTATGTTGAGAAATGGTGACCGGTACGGGATTCGAACCCGTGAATGCATGCGTGAAAGGCATGTGAGTTAACCGTTTCTCCAACCGGCCACTGGCGCTTGAAGAGGGATTTGAACCCCCGACCGATCGGTTAACAGCCGATTGCTCTACCGCTGAGCTATTCAAGCACTTTTTGATATAAAATGGAGCGGGTGATGGGAATCGAACCCACGTAGTCAGCTTGGAAGGCTGAAGTTCTACCATTGAACTACACCCGCATGGAATGGTGGGGAGAGACGGATTCGAACCATCGAACTCGTAGAGAACTGAGTTACAGTCAGCCGCGTTTAGCCACTTCGCTACCTCCCCACTGGTGCCGACTAGAGGAATTGAACCCCCAACCTACTGATTACAAGTCAGTTGCTCTACCAATTGAGCTAAGTCGGCGTGTGTTGCTAAATTTTAATAAAAATGGTGGAGGTTAACGGGCTCGAACCGCTGACCCTCTGCTTGTAAGGCAGATGCTCTCCCAACTGAGCTAAACCTCCAATATTCTTGGGATATACCGGTCGTTAGACCGATGCTTAAGTGTTAGTGCCATATCCCAACCAAGCACGCTCATATAATATACCAAGTGTTATGCGATTCGTCAACAGGTTTTTACATTTTTTTAACGAAATTTTATTTTTTTTATTTTTTGCCATTCTATCGCACTGTGTAATAGGAAAAGTTATAATTGAATAAGTGATAAAGGAGATGTAAAAAATGGCAGAATTATTGTATCAAGGACATGGAAGTTATCGCATTGTGTCTAATGAAGGTGTAGTGATTTATGTGGACCCTTATGCAGGTGAAGGTTATGATATGCCTGCAGATATTGTGATTGTAACGCATGAACATAGTGATCATAATCAGGTTGATCTTGTTACATTAAAAGACGATGGTGTGATTTTAAGACATGGAGATCTATTTGTGGATGGTGAATATCCTATTAAGAAGATTAAGAAAGTAATGATTGAAGGAACACCTGCAGAAAATAAGAATCATACAAGAGAAGAATGTGTAGGTTTTATTATGACTGTAGATGGTATTACATTATATGGTGCAGGAGATACAAACTATTATCCTGAAATGGAAAGCTTCAATGATTTAGATTATGCATTATTACCAGTAGATGGTATTTATAATATGAGTGCACAGGAAGCAAGTCGTTGTGCACATGTGATTGATTCTCGTTATTTCATTCCTATTCATACTTCACCTACACAATTATATGATGAAGATATTGTGAAAAGCTTCAAATCACCTCATGCTTTATATATAAAGCCAGGTGAAAGGTTGAAATTATAGCCCAAAATGAAAAGACCACTCGATGTGGTCTTTTATGTTAGTTCTGATCGAAATATCTGTTGAATTTGACGATGAATGTTGTAATTTGATCATCACTTGTAACAGAAATATCACCATGATGAAGGTCTACTATATTCTTAGTGATTGCTAGTCCTAAGCCAGTACCACCTGTTTTAGAGTTTCGTGATGAGTCTGTACGGTAAAATTTATTAAATAGAAGTGGGATATCCTCTGATGCAATAGTATCACCATGGTTGATGACTTTAACAGTTGCATATTTCTCATCACCGGATACTTCTATCTTTAAATCGGTATTATGATAGCCATACTTGAGTGCATTAGAAATAAGGTTATCAAATACACGGGCTAATAACTGACCATCTCCCTGAACATAGATATTCTCTTCAGGTAAATCTACTATTGGTGTAATATTACAGTCTTTAAATGAAGGATAGAACTCGTCTGTCATCTGCATGATTAATCCAGATAGATTAATCATACTCTTATTCAACTTGATATCTGCATTATCAAGTTTAGTGAATTCAAAGAGGTCATCCATCATTTCCTGTAGACGTATTGATTTCTCATACGCAATACCAGAATACTTATGTACATCTTCTTTAGATAAAGCTGTATCATCTTTAATCAACTCAAGATATCCTACAATAGTTGTAAGAGGTGTTCTTAAGTCATGGGCTACGTTTGTGATTAATTCATTCTTCTGTCTTTCTGCATTACGTTCTATATCTAATGCAGCTCTTTCTTTTTCTTTAAGCTTTTCGCTTTCTTTTTCTTTCGCAAGCAATGTTTTTGATAAGACATTGATGTTAGCGGCAAGAGAACCTAATTCATCATCATATTCTACTTCACACTGTACACCATAATTGCCACTTGTTACCTGCTGGATAGAACGTCTCAGCTTTCTGATATATTCAATTGTGAAATCAATCAGTTTAAAGAAGATTTCTACAAAGACAATAAAAGAAATGGCATAACATAATGCATAACGCATTTCATTAGGTACCGCAATAGGAATAATTCTATCGAATATAATTCCTAGAATAGAATAAATAAGAAATGCGACAAGATAACTTAATGTGATATTAATCAACAAACGCCATTTAAAAGAAGAAATAAACAGCTTTCTTAGTTTCTGCATCATAATTCGAACTTATAACCAATGCCCCAGACAGTAATAATATGTCTTGGTGTACGAGGCTGTCTTTCAATCTTTTCTCTTAGTTTTCTAATATGTACCATGATGGTATTGTTGGCATGTGTTGCTTCTTCATGCCATATTTTTGTATAGATATCTTCAGTAGAGAATACTGTACCAGGATGTGAGGCAAGTAATACTAAGATTTCATATTCAATCTTAGTCACAGCCACTGGACGATTATCTACAGAAACCATCTTCTTATTTGTATCAATAAGAAGGTCATTGGCCTGAATAATAGAATTATCTACACCAATAGGCTTACTATATACCTGATAACGTCTTAATTGTGACTTAACACGTGCCACTAATTCCATTGCATTAAAAGGTTTTGCGATATAATCATCAGCACCCTTTAATAATCCTTCAATCTTATCCTGATCAGCTGTCTTAGCTGATACAAAGATAACGGGGATATTGTACTTTTCTCTGATCATCTCTAATGCCTGTAAACCATCTACTCCAGGCATCATCATATCTAGAATTACAAGATCAATCTTGAACTTTTCAAGATCACGTAATAATGTATAGGCATTATAACGCTTTTCAACATGATAACCTTCTTGACTTAAATAAATTTCAATAAGATCACAAATTTCTTTTTCATCATCAATAACTAATATACGAGGTGTTTCCATATGTTTATCCTCCCAAGCCATATCATAATATAATTAATTAATAAAATAAAGAAAAGAATTGCATACGACGGGGGAATTTGCTATAGTTTTAAAGGGCACAAACGGGTCTTCCGTAGGTGCTTTTTTTGTTTAATATAGAGAAAGAGGTGAAGAGAATGGCAAAATTCATATTTGTCACAGGTGGTGTCGTATCAGGTCTAGGGAAAGGTTTAACAGCTGCATCTTTAGGTAGAATATTAAAACAAAGAGGATTAAAAGTATTCATGCAGAAACTTGATCCTTATATCAATGTGGATCCAGGAACTATGTCTCCTTATCAGCATGGTGAAGTTTATGTAACAGCTGATGGTGCAGAAACAGACTTAGACTTAGGTCATTATGAACGTTTTATTGATGAAGACTTAAACAAAAACTCTTCAGTTACAACTGGTAGAGTATATAGCGATGTAATTTCTAAAGAAAGAAGAGGGGATTACTTAGGCGCAACAGTACAGGTTGTTCCTCATATTACTAATGCGATTAAGGACAAGATTTATGCTGCAGAAGAATCTTCTCAGGCAGATATCGTTATTACAGAAATCGGTGGTACTGTAGGAGATATCGAATCATTACCATTTATTGAAGCAATTAGACAGGTAAGACTCGATAGAGGCTACAAGAATACTCTTTATATACATACAACTTTACTTCCGTATATTGGTGCCAGCCATGAAGTAAAGACTAAACCAACACAGCATAGTGTTAAGGAATTATTAGGATATGGTATCCAGCCAGATATCATTGTATGTCGTAGTGAACATACTATTTCTGACGAATTAAAGGATAAGATCTCTTTATTCTGTAATGTTCCTAAGGAAGCTATCATCTCTAACTATGATGTAGATGTTCTTTATGAATTACCAGTAGAATTATTAGATCAGCATATGGATGATGTTGTACTTGATCATTTAAGAATTGAAGCTCCTGAAGCTGATTTCACTGAATGGCGTGAATTAGTTGAAAGAGTTAAGAACTTAAAGGATACAGTTAAAATCAAGATGGTTGGTAAGTACTGTGAATTCCCAGATGCTTACTTATCAGTTAATGAAGCATTAAAACATGCTGGTTACTATGCAAATAGTGAAGTTGAAATTGACTGGGTTAACTCTGAAGAAGTAACTAAGGAAAATATCGCTTCTAAGCTTGCTGATGCTGATGGTATCTTAGTACCAGGTGGATTTGGTAACAGAGGTGTTGAAGGCATGATTGTTGCTATCCAGTATGCAAGAGAACATGATATTCCATTCTTAGGAATCTGTTTAGGTATGCAGTGTGCTTCTATTGAATATGCAAGAAATGTATGTAAACTTGATGATGTTAACTCATTAGAATTCGATAAGAACTGTATGACTCCATTAATTTCATTAATGCACGATCAGTCTTTAGAAAACATGGGTGGTACTCAGAGACTTGGTAACTACACTTGTGAATTAAAAGAAGGTACAATTGCACATAAGTTATATGGAAAGGATCTTATCCAGGAAAGACATAGACATAGATATGAATTCAACAATACATATCGTCAGATGTTAGAAGATGCAGGACTTGTTATCTCTGGACGTAATCCAAAGAGAGATTTAGTAGAAATCGTTGAGGTGCCTAATCATCCATATTTCGTTGCATGTCAGTTCCATCCAGAATTCAATTCTAGACCAAATAGAGCACATCCTCTATTCCAGGGACTTATCAATGCAGCACATAAAAAGAAATACAATTAATATATTGGCATGAGGGAAACCTCATGCCTTTTGTGTTACAATAAAAGGCATGGAGGTATGGTTATGCGTATAGGACAGTCAATAGATATTCATCAGTTGGTAGAAGGAAGAAAGCTTATTCTAGGTGGTGTAGAAATTCCTTATGAAAAAGGGTTAAAGGGACATAGTGATGCTGATGTTCTCTTGCATGCGATTATTGAATCAATCATTGGGGCATTAGGTGAAGGAGATATCGGTAAACATTTCCCTGATACAGATGATCGTTACAAAGGTATTTCTTCAATGATCTTATTAGACGAAACATATAAGTTGATGAATGAAAAAGGTTATAAGATTGGTAATGTGGATGCAATCATTATGACAGAACAGCCAAAGATGGCACCTCATATACTTACAATGAGACATAATATTGCGGAAGCACTTCATTGTGATGTGACACAGATTAATGTGAAAGCAACACGTGGTGAAAAGCTTGGCTTTGTAGGAAGAGGAGAAGGAATTGTTTCTCAGGCAGTCTGCTTACTTGAAAATGTGTAATAGTTATGTAATTTTTAAACAAGGTGATGTTTTGAACCTTTAATTTTTAAGGGGGGTCAATAAAAAACTCGCTTTAAATATTTGGGGGTTTCCACTTGTAAAGGGCAGTCAGAAATGACTGCCCTTTAGTGCGCTCATATTACTTCTATTTAAATGTTTTATTAGTTCTTTTCGTATTATAGAACTAGAAGTTAATCAAGTAATAATTCTAGTTTTTTATTTTATCTAGAAGTGATATCATATCACTGAAGAGAAGTTAATCAATATAACTTGAGACATCCATAAGGTAAGCTCGTAAACAAC
>NZ_RCYB01000003.1 GCF_004168205.1 Catenibacterium sp. co_0103
AAATCAGAACTAAAATTAATTCCTTTTCTTGATTTAACGAATACTCTGGAGTCAATCAGAAATGAATTATCATATAAATCAACGCATAATCGCCGAGAACGCCCAATTCACGGGCATCGCGGCGGGTCAAGGGGTCGGTTTTACTACCGGATTACTACATTTGAGGAAAGGCCTTGGGATGCGAGAGACCCCCATAAGACCACATTCATGGCATTGTCGTATGCAATCGGACTATCAATATGACTGAATTAGAAAGAGACCCCCGGTGTGGAGAAGGCACCGGGGGTCTCTTTGTCCCGAGATGGAAGGAATCTTGGGCGGGTTGCGGAATGGATGACTGCGATTAAGATACGAAGTGCCATTCACGGAGGACGATAAGAAGTATATCACAAACCGAGTCGCTGTCGCATCGCCTTTCGCATGTCGGCCTTCTTTCCAGCACGGCGGTTATCGCCGGTGAACTCGATGGGATAGCAGCGCTCCAAGATGCGGTCGAAGATGCGGTTCCAAGATTCGTCGCTGGAATCGTTGAATCGAGCTGGGTCGAGATTGGTCGTGATGACCATCGGTTTGCCGGACTTGTAACGACCGTCGATGATGGCGTAGACATGTTCCATCATGTAACTCGTGTTTCTCTGCGCACCCAAGTCCTCGATGAGCAGAAGGTCGTAGGAGAGGATGCGTTCGAGGTTCTGTTGCCTTTTCTCGAACGAGGACTCCATGAGGTTCACGATGTATCGGACATCCGTCTGGAAGGCGGTGAACCCGAGGTCGATGACGCGATTCGCTATCGCCGAGGACATGAACGACTTTCCCGTGCCCACGTCCCCAAGCAGGAGAAGTCCGTATGGGTCGCTTGGATTGAACGTCGCGGCGTATCGTTCGCATATTGATGAGGTCTTCGGGGTCTTGCCGTCATCGCGTTCGAAAGTGCAGTTGCGGTAGAAGCCGCTGGTGTGGAAACACGCGTCGCGACGCGCGTCCAATATCGCGTTGCGCTGCATCACCCGTATTTGGGCGATGCGCTCCTCCTCCTCTCGCTTCATGCACTCGCAGGGGACGGATGCGAGGCCGAACCCGCCGCCCGCGATGTCTGGACGAGGGTATTTCTTCTGTTTGGGCATTCCGCACTTCCCGCAGATGAGGATGCCTTTTTCATCGAGGTAATCGCCATCGGATTTTTCAACGCAAGGCTCGGGGGTCGGCATCTGCCCCATCATCTCGCTCAGTTTTTCCATCAGTCTCACATCCTTTCACGTCACACGTCAATGAGAGGCGATTTGCGGGCGGTTTAGCGTCTTATTTGCTATCCGAACTCGCGTGTTGGCGTCAAAACGCCTTATATGCGGTCTCGTTGCCGTCTGGATGGATTAGTACGCACCGTCAAAGAGCATTTCCTGAGCCGTCAGGTAATCGACGTTGTGCTTCTCCATAATCTCCTCCGGTGTCATCTTCTTGCGCGGTGTAGAAGAAGAGGATTGCGCCGCCCGAGGGGATGTCTTGCCCGCGCTCACGCGCTCGGCGTCGCGACGCGCCCAGTTGCGGATGGTGGCGAGATGGTTCTTGTAGGTCTTTCCGGTACTCGCCATGTAGGTGCTGAGACGTTCGATGCGCTCTTGCCAGTCTGCGGGAAAGTCCGCCTTGAGTTTTGAGAGGTCGGCGTCAGTCAATTTCACGTTCACGTACTCGCCGTAGGCGCGTTTCACATCTGGTTTGACATCTGATGTTTCAGCAATGGTTTTACCATCTGGTTTTCCATCTGGTATAGGTTCGTCGTTTTCAACATTTCGATTTGATGCGGATGACAAATCGAGTTGAGGAATCTGACAAATCGAGTTGAGGTTTTCTTTACTCTCCATTTGAGGTTTTTCACAAATGGAGTTGAGCTGGGAAAACATGAGTTTGGCTTTGTCTGAAAGCGCGTACCACTTGGTTCTGTCATATGAGCTTTTGTTGTAGTTACCGGTGATGATAAGGCCGTTCTCCTCAAGCGTCTTCAAGGCCGTGCGAATTGCGAATGGCTTCATGTAGGGGAACAGTTTCTCGAAGGCCTTCATGCTGTTGTACGTCCAGTAGCGACCGTCATGGAAGTTCGTGCCGTTGGCCTCGTTGTGAATCACCCAGAAACGTATGTTGTTGAGGATGATGGCCTCGTTCAGGCCATATGCCTCGGCGATTTCGATGTCAAACTGATGTTGCATGTCGGTGTCCTCCTATTTCAGATTCGCTTTCTAGGCGATGGGATAGCAGCGCTCCAAAATGCGGTCGAGGATGCGCTGTTGCTGTTCTTGGAGAGCGTCGCGAAGGCTCATCGGGTCGTGGTCGATGGTGACGACCATGGGCTTGCCGGACTTGTAACGACCGTCGATGACGGCGTAGATGTGTTCCACCATGTAGACATCGGAACTGCTGTCGAGCAGCGCATCCAAGCGCTCGATGATGAGCAGGTCGCAGGATAGGAGCCGTTTGTATTCGCGAGACGATTTACCGGAAGGCATCTGCAAGTTCTTGCAGATGGTAAGGGAATCTGCTTGAACGATGGAGGACCCGAGATGGGAGACTACTTTGGTTATCGTCGAGACGCATTCGGCGGTGGAGTCAGCTGCGCAGTGAAGGAGCAGACCGTATTTATCATTCGAGTCGAAGGTCGCCGCGTAGCGCTCGCAGATGGAGAGGGCTTTCATTTCATTTGCCTCCAAAGAACAAATCCCCCCATGGCAGTAGCGGATGCCATGGGGGGATTTCTATCTATTTCCCACTCAAAGATGAGCAGAGAAAACTAAGTTGTCCGGTTCCGCTACAAACCTTGATGCAGATGATACACCATTCGGCGATGGGATGCACGCTGTATGGCGGCTCCATATATTCACCATGTTTGTAGTAAGATAGTCTCCTACAATACTTGCAATATGACATATCGCTCTCCACGTATCCTTCACACACCCATTTAATTATTTATAGGGACACGCGCGAGGGGTAGCCGAGTGCCAAATCGGTCGGGAATGTGAAATGTGGGTGCCGAAAGCGCCGAGGTGTCGTATCATCGAGTCAGTCCTTTCTGCTTGATGAGTTGCAGCAGAGACGGGAGACCCGCAGGGGGAGGCATCTGCCATCCGCTGCGGGTTTTTCCCTTTTGCGGCCTACCAGTCCGCCTGCTTCTCATCCTCGGCCATGTCGATGGTTTCCGGCATCTCGGTCACATCCTCGACCGCATCTGGTTTCCCTGTGCGCTTCGGCTTCGAGGAGCGCTTGAATGCGTCAAGCACCTCCTTCGCCTCCATGGGCGTGCGCGTGTCGGTAACCGCCATGAGCCGGATGTCCTCGGCGTTGTCGGCGAGCCAGCCTTGCAGCCCTTCGAGGTCGATGGCGGTCCAATCCGCGCCGAGGGTCTTGAGCACGGTTTCGCCGATAGCCGCGAGGGTCGCGGCTTTCCACTTCCTCGCCTGCTCGCGCTCCTTGGCGGCGGCTACCTTCCGCTGCTCCTTGAGCGCTGCGGCCTGCCGTTTCAACTCATCGAGCTTCCCGTCGATTTCAGATACCGTTGGCATGTTCAGTCCTTTCCGTCTATTCGCCGACATGAGCCTCCATTATATGCCAGAGTCGGTTTCCCACCCTTCCAACAGCCTGCGGGTCGGGTTGGGAACCCTTCGGCCATTGAAAGCGTGGAAAACCGACAGAGGTGGTTGCCTTGTTATCATTGTAGTATAGTGGTATACTAGCAATGTTGTTTTATATACGGTATCTGCCGTTTACAGGCAGGTGCCCGTCGGGAGAGGAGTTCAATCCATGGGTTTGAGGGACATGTACAGTGCCGGGGACATCATCGAGTACGAGGGGGGCGGTCGCGACTACCTCGTGTCAATCGAGGGTGAGGAGGGCCTGTGGGTGAACGCCTGCAACCCGTCGTGGGTCGAGCGCGGGCTTCGCGGCTTCTGCGATGAGTGCCACCCGTTCTTCGCCGACTGCCTGTACGAGGGTGTCGAGGTCGTGGGCCACTTCGGCGAGGGCACCGTCGAGGATGCCCGCCGATGGTACGGGGAGAACAAGGCCGTGTATCGCGGCTGAATGTGCTACGATGGTCGGGCCGTCTCCTTTCTTGACGGTGGTTGCATGTGGGGACCGGGGGATGTTTGATGCCCTCGGTCCCCTTGTCTGATTGGAGTCACATGATGGAGAACCAGAACGACCAAGTGCTCGTGACGCGGAAGACGGGACTGACCGGTGCCCAGAAGGCGGGCTACCTGTTCGCCGGTCTGCTCGGCGGCGCGGGATGCGCCATCTTGGCATCCCTGTGCAACATCGACGCGCCGTACCGCTCGGATTGCACCAAGTTCGCGCTCATCGGCCTCGGCATCCGAATCGCGCTGTCGGTCATCGGCTACATCGCGATGCTGCCCTTCACGGCGATGCTCTACTGATTACCCGATAAAGGCTAGGAAAAGACCCTCTCGGCGGCTCGATGCCACGGGAGGGTCTTTTCATGCCGGGATGATGAGAAGGCAGGGAGAGAGGAGGGAGGGTGACGGCTATGGCAAGGGCGGTGCAGTAGGCGCGGTGATGCGGTTCGCATGGGTGACGGATGGGGGAGGGCAGGGATAGGGGCAAGCCCCTATGACCCATGTTCTCTGCGGGGGCGGCTTTGTGGAGAGGGCGTGTAGGAATGTAGTTTACTACATTGATAGCATGGTAGGTTGATATAATTAAGGCACAGGCAACCGAGAAGAGAGGAAATGACATGCTGCACACGTTGGAGAAGGGCGAGTACCCGAAGGGGCACCGCTACTGGTCGAACGCGACCGGTGACCTCAACGCCGCCTTGGAAGACCTTCCCGTGCAACTCAGGCGCGTGCTGGACGAGTTGTGGTCGGACGGCTACGGGGTGGAGTGCTACCTTGTCGAGTGGAATGGGCGGTACTGCGTCCAGCTCTCCGCCATGTATGACGAGAGCTACGCAGCGGACCTCGGTATGGGCTATCCGGAGCTTGTCGAGCTGGCTCGCGGACGTGCGGAGGAGTTGGGAGCCGAGCGGCCAGACCTCCATGTGGTGTTCGCGGAGGATGTGGACCAGTGGAAGGCTAACGACCCCTTCACCGAGATTTGGGTGGTCATGCCGTGGGACGTGGATGCAGACGCCTTCCATGAGGTGTCGGATTGGTTAGATTCCCGTTGCCGTTTCAACGAGTAGCCGGATATGGAAACATCAGGGGGCACCTCGGCGGTGCCCCTTCCCCGTGTGGGACTGGAAGAGAGGGGAACACCTATGCTCGATGCGAGGACGGCGAGAATCTTGGCGAAGGAGAACGAGGAGGACATCGAGGCCCGTAGGCGGCGGGAGATGGTCGAGCGCTGCGAGAAGAACATCGAGAAGGCCGTCAATGAAGGCAGACTCGATGCGGTCCTCTTCGTCGGCGGTCTTGACGATGCCAAGCGGGGAGCGTTGGAGGTCATGCGCGGGCGGGGGTTTGAGATTGGCGAGGAGGTTTGGCGGGAAGGCCTCTTCAAATACCGAGACGTATATATCGCGCGATGGTGAGGGCAGGGCATATACCCAAGCGAGGGCATCCGAGTGGGTGCCCTTCTTTATGATGGATATGTGGATACCTGTTTTACTACCTATGTAGTATTGTGGTTTGCTACAATACTATTAACACAAGCCAATGAGGAAGGGATGGGGACATGGGGAAGATGGACAAGACCGAGAAGTACACGGTCGCGGGTCTCTGTTTCGGCGGGAGCGGTGTGTTCCTCTGCGAGGATGCCGTTGTCTGCGCACGCGTCTACGGATATTGCGACGGCACGGTGGTCGAGTTCTGCTTGGGAATCGCCTGCATCGTCATCGCGACCGTCTCGCTCTACATCGCCGGTATGCTTCGAGACCGCCGCATCCAAGCGGAGTTCGCCCGCCGTCACGCCGAGCGCGAGCGCCGCAGGGCCGAACGGGAGAACCGGGGATGGTGACACCGTGGGGCACCCGAGAGGGTGCCCTTTGGCATGTGGCTCATATAGATAGATACTAATCTATCCTGATGGTGTTGTGGTCTGATGTGATAGCACCTAGATAAGAGGTCGGGGAGGGGATATGCCGGATATGCGCGAAGGCGGTCTGGGGACTGCCGCCTGTTACCTCACGGTCGAACGGCTCGCCCTGCAAGCCGGGGTGGAAAGCCCCTTCTGGGACGAGGCCTCGCTGCTCATGGGCGGCTGCGAGGAGCCTTGGTATAAGAAGCCCCTCACGCCCCGCAGACTGCGGTCTTTCCTCAAGCGATACGGCGGGAGCCTTCCTGATGATGCCGGACGGCGCGGACACGCCGCGTCCGTGTTCTCGGATGTGATGCGTCTGCACGGCATCCCCATGGAGGATGGGGCGGATGACCTAGGTGCGCTCTACGTGAGGCGGGCGGAATCGGTAGGCATGACCGTGGCCTTCCTCGCCACCGGATGCACCCTCGCCGATATGGCGGCAATCACGGGGGTTTGCGAGGAGGAGGTTGCCGAGCGCATCACGCGCACATGGGACGGCGATGCACTGGGTCGGATATACGGACTCGCCCACGCCACGTACCATGACCGCATTGCCGAGACCTTCGCATCATCAGATGACCTTGACGAGCCTTGGGGTGATTGGACATGCCCATGTCGGGAATGACGAGGGAACTTCATCCCCTCGGACTCCCCAGAGGCATCGCCCTCCCCGTCGATTCACGGCTGCGCCATGTCTCGACGGCTCACGCGATGGATAATGAGGGCAAATAGGATTCACGGTTCGAGAGGAGACCGACATGAAGATACCGGCGAGCAAGGTGCCCGCGCAGGTGTGGGCCGACAAGGCGAGGCGGCGTGCCGACTTGGATGAAGTGGAGAGCATGTTGCTGTCTTCTTGGGATGACAGCAAACAGGTTTATAGAATCGGCAAGGAGCTTTGGGATGAGCTTCGCATTGATGAGGCGGACGAGGTGCCGGTGGATGCGCTGCTGCGACTGCCATATGGCTGTATCTTCATAGAGAGAAGATGGGTAGATGAGTATGAACAGCTGCTAACCGATGATATAGCTGACATCTGGGGTGAGGCGAGTTGTTATGTGACGCGTTACTACGAGGGATGTTTTTGCTGGGTTGAGGGGCGAACTCTCTTCGTCGATAGCTTGACCCATCATTGCGAGATGAGGCACACGGACGATTATGGTTCGGACGTGGCGGAGGTTCGACGCGGGATGCGGATGTGGCTCGATACAATCGAGCTTCCGATAGATGAGGGGACTTCGCTTGAAAGATGGTATTCCGAGGAGCTGAATGTTGTTCGTAAAGCGAATGAGTCCATGTCATATGCTTGTGAGATTACCGATGAGGAGCTGTTGATGACGGCTCATTCGCACAGCTATCTTCTTGAGCATATCTTGGGGTCTCTTCTCTATATCTCCTCCAAGGAGGCCGATGTGCGCACGGTCTACGTTCCCCAGAAGAACCTGTCCCGGAAGAGCCGTCAGACCGATTGCACCGTCCATGACGTCGGTTTCCGCATCGCCCCACAGCTCGCGGAGGTGCGCCGCGTCTATGAGCATGACGCGAAGGGTCAGGATGGCGGCAATACAGGACGGCATGTGGCATCCCATGTCAGGCGCGGCCATTGGCACGGGTACTGGACCGGCCCGAGAGAGAACCCCACCGGTCTCGAAATCAAGTGGGTTGCGCCGACAATCGTGAATGGCTCTCGCGGCGAGCTTGGGGGAACCGTCCATGAGGTTGGTGGCCGTGACGCTTGAGACGCCATGTGCGCATCTCATGGTATTGTGGTTTCGCATCATTGTTGCTTTATAGTCTGATATAATCATATCCATATAGCATCATCTCGACTTGGAAGGGGTCGCATGGAAGAGGAAGAGCGCACGTTCACGCCCGGTCAGGCGGAGGCCATGGACGCCCTGTTGTCTGGCCGCAACGTGTTCCTATCGGGTAACGCCGGTACGGGCAAGAGCTATGTGCTCAACGCATTCATCGAGGAGCTTGAGGAGCGCGAGGTTCCCTACCTCGCCATGGCCCCGACGGGGATAGCCGCGCAGAACTTGCATAACGGCACGACCATCCACCGCACCTTGCAGGTGGGTTTCGGCGTGCTCGACCCGCACGACGAGAACAAGAAGACGCTCACGCGCAAGGTGCTCAACAAGGCCGAGGTCATCATCATCGACGAGGTATCCATGTGCCGCATCGACCTGTTCGAGCGCGTCATGAACATGGTGCTCGCAGCCAAGCGCGTCTCGGGCAGGAAGCAGGTCGTGCTCGTGGGCGACTTCTTCCAGCTCCCGCCGGTCGTGACCGATGATGACCGCAAGGTGCTGATGCAGCTGTGGCCGGGCAACGATGACGGCTACGCCTTCAAGTCCCCGCTATGGAAGGGCATGGGCTTCGAGCCGCATGTCCTCACCGAGGTGGTGCGCCAGAGCGACCCGGAGTTCATCGGTCAGCTCAACCGCGCCCGCATCGGCGATAGGGACTGCATCGCCTACTTCAACGAGCGCTCCATCTCCGACCGCAAGCGGGCACCGGAGGATGACCTGTGGCTGTGCGCCACGAACCGCATGGCATCCACCATCAACGACGAGCGCGTGGGGGAGTTGGAGCGCTTGGGCGCAAGGGCGCGGACGTACACGGCGTACTCCTACGGAGATGTGAAGCCCTCGGACAAGCCAACCGACGATAAGCTGCGCCTCGTGGAGGGCGCACGCGTGATGCTGCTGGCGAACATGCCCGACCACGGTCTTGCGAACGGCTCGCTGGGGACCATCTCGGAAGTCGGGGCGGATAGCGTGGTAGTCGAGTTCGATGACTGCGAGTACCCCGTCGAGGTGACCGAGAAGGAGTGGAAAGTGCTGAAATCCTCCGTGCGCGACTTCATCGGCGATGACGGCAACCCCGCGCAGGAGCTAGTAACCGACACGGTGGGCGCGTTTACGCAGATTCCCCTGCGCCTCGCGTTTGCCATCACCATCCACAAGTCACAGGGCCAGACCTTCGAGCGCTGCGCCGTCCACTCCAAGGTGTTCGGCGCGGGCATGCTCTACGTCGCCCTGTCCCGCTGCACCACCTTCGACGGCCTCACCGTGTGGCCGAAGATAGAGCGTCAACGCCTCTACGCAAACGAGTCCGTCATCGAGTTCTACGACTCCCTCGCCGTCAAGACCGAGAAAGCGCCCGAACCGTCGCAAGACGCCCTGTTCGATGCGGATGCTCCTGCGGACGCTTTGCCAGCGCCTACGGACAAGGAGGGGCGGACTGATGACGGCATGGTATACATCAAGTGCCCCGCGCAGATTGCCGACCGCGTGCGAGGCTACATCGACGCGTTGATGGAAGTCGCAGTCGGGGCTGTATAATCGGTGCATCACGAAGTCTACGGAGAGGAAATCGGCATGAGCGGCGATGACCTAAAGGTATACGACCCGAAGCGCTACGCAGCCGATTAGCCGCCAATCTTCCGATTCCACCGATACGGCACTTCGGGTAAGACCGGCAATGCGATGGAGAGGACAGACGACGCTTCGAATGGATACGGCTTAGAAAAGACCAGACTTGTTCTGACGTGAGATGGCACGGAAGGGGTCGCGCTTCGGCGCGGCCCCTTTTCTCATGGTCGGATGGCAGGAAAGGTAAGGAGAGAGGAGGATGGGGGGATGATGGCGTTGTTGAGAAGGCGGTTGGTTCGCATGGGTGACGAGAGGAAGGGCAAGGATAGGGGCAAGCCCCTATGACCATGTTCCCTGCGGGGGCGGTTTTGTGGAGAGGGCGTGTAGGGTGGTAGGTTACTACATTGATAGCGTGATAGGTTGATATAATTAAGGCACGGTAAGACCGAGAGAGGAAGGTTTTGTGTATGAGTAGGCAGCGAATCGAGCAGGAGGTCGTTGATTACGTCTCTGTGAACTTCGACCCATCCGAATGGGACATCGAAGGAATCGTCGAGGAGATTCACGACCTTGGCTTCGATACCGTCGATGACATGGACCAAGACACCTTCACGGAGATTCTTCAAAGACACGATTTGGGATAGGAGAAAGGGGCATCCGGGAGGGTGCCCTTTTTCATGGAGAGGATATGTAGGAATGTAGTTTGCTACATTTATGGCATGGTTGGTTGATATAATTAAGCCACAGGCAACCACGAGGGAAGGAACCCCACCATGAAGTACAAGGGCATCGAGCTTGAGGGTTTGGACAAGAAGGTCAAGCTGTCGCATAGCCGCGTCATGGAGACCGACGAGGGCACCGACTGGATTGACAAACTGCTCACCTGCGACAAGGCCGCGCTCACGCCGACCCAGTTCCACGAGGTCAGCGCCCTCAGCTCCGTCATCAATATGGACTACCAGATTTGCAACGGCGGCATAGAGCAGTACGTCTTCAACGGCTACCACGAGTACCGCGCACCGTACAGCGATGATGACGTGGCGCAGCTCGATTTGAACCAGCAGTTCATAATGCTTTGCAGGTTGGTGGCTTTCGGCGGCGATGTCTTCCCCGGGATGGATAAGAATGAGGCCGTCCTTCGTTGGGCGGGGAACTTCCACCACTGTGATTGGGAATCGCTTCTCGATGGCGATGAAGATGGGTATGTTGACGAGTATCAGTTGGGGAAGTTGGAGGAGTGCGAGCAGGCTTACTACGACGGTGTTAGCGAATGCGGCCATGACCTGCTGAACCTCACCGCCTGTTCCTCCCCCGTGGAGATTGCCGAGGCCGTCGCGCTGATGGAGACCGTCAAGAACGACGCTTTGCGCGAACCTGATGCCATCCACCGCCCCACGCTCGCCGAGGAGGCTGCGAACGCCCGTGCGGCTGCTGCGGCCTTGGCTGAGGAGGAGGCGCGTTGCGAGGATGACGATGATGATGGTGCCCCCGACATCATCAAGGAGCTGTTCTGCGAGCTGTTCCGTGACGATGATTGCGAGGGTTGCCCGCTCCATCGGGAGGGCGGTGGCACGACCGACTCCGACGAGCTGCCCGGTGATGGGGACCTGCGCATGTTCATGGTCTCGGCGACTCCGTTCCCGGTGTGGGTGCGCGGTGAGGGCTGGGTGGATGCCGCCTTCGCCCTGCGCGGGGAAATCGAGGACATCGCCGTCGCGGGATTCACTGCCGCGTTGAAGGAGGGTTCGGTGCATCTCAGCGCCGTGCCCGTCAGCGGTGACGAGGACGCGCCGGGTATGGTCATGTTGGAGAAGGTCGTGCGCGACTAACAGTCGGAGATGACCTTTTGCGGGGCCGTGCCGCAGGTGGCGCGGCCCCTTTTCAACCGAGAGGGAGAGTAAGATGGAATCCAAATACGATTACGTCGTGTTCGACATTGAGACAACTGGGCTGCATCCCGATAGCGACCAGATTTGCGAGATTGCCGCCATCGGTGTCAAGGACGGCCTGCCGCAGGGCACGTTCTCGACGCTCGTGGCGATTGAGGGGTCTATGCCCGAGGCGGCGGGGCGCGTCAACGGCATCACCGACGATATGCTCAAGGGCGCTCCCGCCATCGGCGACGCGCTCGATGCGTTCCTCGACTTCATCGGGGATGACGCGGTGCTCGCTGGGCACAACATCGTCTCGTTCGACATCCCGTTCGTGGCGAACGCAGCCGCCAAATCCGGTCGTGTCTTTATCTACCCCTATGTCATCGACACGTTGGAGGCGGCGAGGGAGCTGTGGCCCGACCTGCCCGGACGCTCCATGGACAGCCTGCGCGGCATCCTCGGCATCGAGCGCACGGATGCCCACCGCGCACTGGCGGATTGCTATGACGAGCTTGCGGTCTTGAACGCCGAGCTTTCGGTCATCATGCAGTCCTACGCCCGGAAGATGGACTATTGCCGTGGCGAGCTTCTGCGCATCGCCGGTGAAATCGCCGAGGAGATTGGGGAGTAGGCGGTCGCGGTGGCTGGCATGGACACCGTTTACAGCTTGGAGGTCTGGGTGCCGGACGGGGAGCGGTGGCGCTGGTCCGCCATCGGCGCGTACCCGACCTTGGATATGGCCGTTGCCCTGCTCATGTCACCGGTTGCCGTCAATCCCGGAACCGCCTTCGCCGACACCACTCAGGTGACCATCTGCGCCGCCGAGTCCGATGGCGATGAGAAGGAGGCGGGTAGCTATGGTAAGACCGGTGGCATCGGCCTCGCACCGGCCATCGCCATCTTGGGCGCATCCTCGGTCGCGTGCCTGACCCTCGCGCATCGGCTCGGCAAGGGCGATGATGGGGAGATTTCGGATGTATGATGCCGTGAACTGCCCGTTTCCAGCTAGACACGCTGAGAGCCGATTCTAGGAGGCATCATCAGATATAGGTCATCTGGGACATGGGTGACACGCAAGACCCCGCAGATTCGATTCTGCGGGGTCGTTTTTTCTCTGTATTCGATTTTTCCATCCATTCGCTGTCAACGGTTGCCGTCGCGCTCGCGTTCTGCGGGCGGCGCGGTCTGCTCCATCGCCTTAGACGCCTCCTTGGCGTTTTTCGCCTCTTCCTTGAGGGAGACGGGGGACTCGATGGCCTTCTCGTGGCGGCGCTCCTCCCTGTACAGCTCGTAGGCCGGTTCTAGGATTGCCTCCCTCCTCACGTCTATGAGCTGCGAGTAGAACTCGCGCCTCACATCGCTGATGCAAGGGGTATCCTCGATGAGGCGGTGGATGGCGGCGAAATCCAGCTCACGCATGATGCCTCCGAGCACCGCACGTGCCTTCGCGCCTACATCGGATAGCAGGAACTCGTGATAGGCGACCTTGTTCTTACCGATGCGGAGAGCGGCACGGGGAAAATCAAGCACTCTCTTGACAAGACTGTCCCTATCCTTGATGAAGTCAGCCATTGCTGCCTCGTTGAGTGCCGGGTAGAGGCTCGAACCGCAATCGTAGATGGGTGCCAAGTCGATTATCTCGTTCCTGCCCTTGTCGAGGATGTACCCCCAGTTACCGGCGTGCCGGTCGAAGTTTCCGATGAGGGAATCGACGGCGAACATCTGCCAATACCGCTCCTCTGCGGCCTCCCTTATGCCTTCGAGGGAATCGTGTTCCGAGAAGATGCCGAGGAGGTTGCCGAGTATTGGCGTTCTGCCTCCTGCCGTGGAGCTTCCCAGAAACGAGTTCTCAAGTTTCTTGAACTCCACGAGAGTCACATTCTCCGCGTCCGGGCGGGACTCGATGAAGTCGCGGCAGGCTACGACGGACCTTCCGTCGTATGTCCCCATCACCGTGTGTTGCGTCGGCAGACCGGCGAGGGCGTAGATGTGCGAGCCGAGGTACTCCGATACCGGCGTGCTGGTGTAGCTGGCTTGCAACGGCTTGTGCTCATCCGATTCGAGCTTCTGTCCGAACTTCAACATGTACACGTCGCCATCGTATATGATTTTCCTCTTGAAGTCGGCACCCTCGTAGCTGTTGACGAGAACCTTGCAACCCGTGAAATCAATCATGCCCATGCCTCCATCCGTACTGCACGTAGTACCAGCGTACCCATGCGTCATTCTCCTCGCTGACGCTCCGCGCCGATGCCTGCACCTCGTTGAGGTAGCAGTCGAGGTTCATCACCTCGTCGCTCTCCCAAGCGTCCAGCAACTCGTTTATCGCGAGTTCGAGGTCGTATGGGACCTCGAACGGCAGTTCGTCGGGTCTCAATATACCAGTCGTGTCCATGCGACCGTTCCTCCTTTCACATAGTTATATATCATACTATTATACTACGATACTCTCAGATTCTCAACCCTGCGCCGTGGTCGGAGCCGCGAATCGAGACGGTGGGAAGGCAGGGAGAGAGGAGGAGGGGGTGACGGTCACAAGAAGGGCGATGTTGCAGAGATGGCGGTTGGTTCGCATGGGTGACGGATGGGGGAGGGCAAGGATAGGGGCAAGCCCCTATGACCCATGTTCCCTGCGGGGGCGGCTTTGTGGAGAGGGCGTGTAGTATTATAGTCTACTACATTGGTAGTACGGCACATTGCTATAATTAAGCCACAGGCAACCGAGAGAAAGGAACCGGATATGTTCGAGCCGAAGTGCGACTGGTGGAGGAAGATTAAGTGGGAGGACAAGACGGTCCTGTTGAAGGGCATCCTCTCCATCAAGCGCGAGGATTACGGCAGGTTCGTCGAGCTGGCGCTTGCCGGGGATTACGACGAGGAGACGCAGACCGGCGAGTTCTGGTTCGATGCAGAGAAGGAGGGGCCGCGCGGCATCCTCGAATGGCTTGGGTTCTCGGCGGATGAGACCGAGGGGGGCTTGGAGTGTGTCTGCTTTGAAGACAGCGGGTACGGTGCATACAGGGACGACATGGGACGCGCCGTCTTCGAGGCCTGCGCCCCCGTCATCGGGGCGGGTTCCGTCCTTATGTTCATGGAGAACTGGGACGAGGCCGAGGAGAAGGACCCGCGCATCTGGCGATACACGTTCGATGGCGAGAAGATGCACGTCCAAGATGGTCGCTTCGTCTTCGACTAGGTGGCAATAGGGGCATCCGCGAGGGTGCCCCTATTCTTATGGAGAGTCTATGTGGCATACTGTATTACCACTTTTGTAGTATTGTAGGTTGCTATAATTAAGGCAACGCAAACCGCGAGGGAAGGAACCCCACCATGAAGCGCAACGACCTGAACGCCATCATCACGGGCATCGTGCATCGCTACATCGAGGACGGCTGGGTCCTTGAGATGTGTAATTCGAGTTACAGCGATGTCGTGGGCGTGCATTTCCTCTCCCGTGGCCGCGAGCGCGTCGCGGTCGGCATCCGCCGCCCGGAGTTGAAGGAGGTGAGCGGTGACGCTCGATTTGCAAACTTGCGGGGGCTGGACTCGCGCATCCTGTTCGAGTGCCGCGCCCCGAAGGGGTCCTTCGATTGGGTCGAGCCGGGGAACGTCATCAGCGAGCGCGTGTTCTTCAAGGTCGATGGTGATTGGTACGTCGATGATGTCCGTGAGGCGGATGGAGCGAAGGCCAAGAGGCGCGAGAGGAGGAGGCGCGACTTCTACCGCAATTTCTCTCTCCGTTCGTTCCACCCCACCAAGGCGTTCCTCGACAAGTGGGTTCGCGGGATGTACGGATGGAAGAACGTCAAGCCCTCCGATGTCGTCATAACGAGGGAGACTTGCGCAGAGGGGATTTATTACCGTGTGCGCAAGACCGTCGGCAAGGGGGACTGGTTCTCGGTCACGAGCTTTGGAAAGCGCTAGGCGCGGCATGGGAGGGGCACCGGATGACCGGCGGCCCCTCCTTGGCATGTGGCGGGTTCGCCGCGTGTAGAAGATATGGAGGTTACTACATTCCAATTATACTGGCATTGTAGTTTGCTATATTAGTAGTGCCGAAAGGCAGGTAGTCATATCCGAGTAGATTGGATTCAGGCATGGCAATCAACCGAGTCATCATCGAGGGCAACCTGACGCGCGACGTGGAGATGCGGGCCACCGCCAGCGGCCTCGCGGTCGCGGGGTTCACCGTCGCTGTCAACGAGAAGCGCAAGAACGCCGAGGGCGAGTACGTCGATGCCCCCGTGTTCGTCAAGTGCTCCCTGTTCGGCACCCGCGCCGAGAAGCTGTCCAAGTACCTCTTGAAGGGCACCAAGGTCACCATCGACGGCAAGCTGCGCTACTCGCAGTGGGTCAAGGACGATGAGAAGCGCCATGAGCTGAGCGTCATCGTGGACCAACTTGAGTTCAGCGGCGGCAAGCGCGAGCAGACCGGCGACGCTTCCGTGACTCCTGCCCCCGAATCTGAACTCGACCTCTATGACGAGGACATCCCGTTCTAGGGTTCGAGATGAGGCCGGTCCCGTTCGCAGTCGGCTGGGTTTTCCTGATGCTGGCGGTCATCCTCGCCGCCGCCAGCATCTCCCACGATTCCATGTATATCTTCGCGAGGAGGAAGATGACCCGCGCGAGGGTGCTGCAAATCGGCTTCCTGTTGCTTCTGGCCGTCATGTTCCTCATAGCATCGTTCTCAAATTGATGGAGGTGCCGGATGGCAAGGTCGGATAAGGTCGCGATGTGGGGCATGCGCTACGTGGTCCCGCTCATCTTCACCGTGGAGTTCATCGCCATAGCCGCCTTCGCATGGGCGCTGGGAGGTCCGCAATGGGCTTTCGGTGCCGTGGTCGCGGTGGCGCTCATGCTTTTGTTCTCCTATGCGTTATGCCGCATGGCCGCAGTCTCAGACGGGTGCGGTCCCGACGATTCGGAAGGGAAGTGATGCCGATGGCCTCGAATGGGCTGCATCGGAAGCGCGACCACAAGGGCCGCAAGCCCATGTTATGGGAAGCGGAGCTGACCATCGCGGTCGCCTCCGCCGTGCTGATGGCGGCAATCATCGCCCTCGCTCTTGGCTGCTATATCGGCCTGAGCGTACCCGGCATGCTCGCGGTCACGTTCCTGTTCACCGCGCTGCTCACCATCTATGCCGTGACGGTTCGCGCCCTTTGCTTGGAATACCGCAAGAGCGGCCTCGCGGATTAAGCAACTCATGAATCAAGACACGAAAGGACTGATGTATATGTTCACGATTCTGTTCCTCAACCAGAAGGGCGGTGTCGGCAAGACCACCCTCGCCGACGAGCTGGCGTTCGCGCTTGAGCGCCGAGGCTCCACGGTGGCGTTCGTCTCCACCGACCCGCAGGGCGGCTCCGTCCACGAGGTCTGCGATGACCCGGACTACGCCGAGTCCTGCGATTACCAGATTGTCGATACGGCTGGCGTTCTGAACGACGGCATGGGCGATTGGTGCCGCGCCGCCGATGTCATCCTCATCCCCATGCTCCCGAGCACGCGCGATGTGGAGCCGACCATGCGCACCTACCAAATCGCCAAGGACTCCGGTACGGACGCGACGATACGTCTCGTGGTCAACAACTTCTACGCGTTCGGCAAGCTCGACAAGCAGCTCGTGGAGTTCCTTGAGTCAGAGCAGGTTCCGGTCATCGCGAAGGTGCCCCGCGCGGTCGCGCTCTCGCAGGCCGCAGCCGAGGGCAAGTCGGTCGCGGAGCACAGCCCGCACAGCCACGTCATCCCGGCTCTTGAGGAGCTGGCAGATTCCATCATCAACGAGAAGGAGAAGAAGTATGTCTAACAACGGTAACGCCTTCATGGCCTCCGCGAAGAAGTCCAAGCGCCAGCAGGCCTCCATCCAGCACGCGCAGCCGGAGGTCGATGAGCTGGTGTGCATCAATGTCCGCATCCCGAAGTCCATGCACACGAGGCTCCAATATCACAAGGTGGAGACGGGTGAGAATATGACCGTCCTCATCAACCGCCTCCTCGAAGCCGAGTTCGCGTAGGCGGTGCGCGATGGGAAAGCGAACCGGGGTATACAAGTACATCCATGCGCTCCCCCGCGATGCCTACGGGAACCGCTATCGCATCGGGGGCAAAATCCTCTCCCAGAAGTTCGGTCTGGGTACGGTCATCGGGGTCGCGCGTGGCGGCGATGGGCGCATCTGCGTCGTCTGCAACTTCCGCGCGGCCTACGGCGAGGCGGGCAAGTTTACCTCTAAGTGGCGCACGTGGCTCGTGCCCGCCGAGGAGGGCGTCGCGGTCGAGGTGAAGGAGGAGACGGATGTCGAAGCCCGATAAGCCCATATTCAACCAACAGGGCGGACGCGGGAAGCTCTACGGCCCGACTCATGGGGCGACGTACATGGGCACGTACCAGATGCCCGACGGCAAGATGGACCGCCGCATGTTCAACTGCGCCACCAACGTGGTCGAGGTCAAGATGTGGACGGCATAGATGAGAGGTAGCCTGAGTGCATCGGAGCGGCATGACCGCAAACGCGCCGAGCACAAGCGTTACTACGCCCAGACTGCCTTCAAGTACGAGCGGCGAAAGTGGACGGAAGACGAGGATAAGTTGGTTCTCATCCAAAGGATTCCTGATAGAGAGCTTTCGCGAATCATCAAGCGCTCGATGAAGTCCATCTCGAACCGCCGCTGGCGATTGCGCAAGGCGGCATCTGAGAACAAGCAGACCGGCTTAGCCGGAGAGTGAGGAGTATCAAGATGGAGAACAACAACCTGCCCGAGATGACCGACGAGCAGCGCAAGGCCGCGCTTGAGCGTGCCGCAGAGGCTCGCCGCGAGCGCACGGAGTTCAAGGGACTCGTGAAGACGGGGGAGATTTCCCTTGCCGACGCCCTTGCAGATGACCGCGCCAAGCGCATCCGCGTCCACGAGTTCCTGATGTGCATCCCCGGCATCGGCAAGGCGAAGGCCGATGACATCATGCGCAAGCTCGGCATCGCGGAGAACCGACGCGTGCAGGGTCTCGGTAGCCGACAGCGCGAGGGAATCGTCGAGTTGGTCGCGAAGTTGAAGTAGGAATATGGAGCCGCCCGTGTGGGCGGTTTCCCATATCAGCCGTCCGCGACGAAGGGAGACGCAATATGGACGAGCGCAAGAACAAGATGACCGACCAACGCTATCGCGAGATTCTTCCGATGGCCTATATGACCGCCGCCATCGAGAAGGGCCGTCAACCCAGACCCGTAGAAGTAGGTCTATGCGCAAGGGCAATCGTCGATGCCGAGGATGAGAACAACCTAGCCTATCGCGTGGCGATGGCGACCAAGATTCACTGCACCATCGTCGGCGTGAAGCGTGTCTCCACGAAGACCGGTTACGACAAATACGAAATCACCTACCGCACGTTCGGGAAGGACGAGGACGAGACGATTCCGTCTCCGCTCATCGGAGATTTCCGATACGGCAAGGTGACCGAATGGCTGTGGGCCAAGAAGAACGATGACGGTACGGACTACTGGCCCGGAAGGCGTGCTGTGCTTTACAAGCACAACGACCCGCCCAAGGAGGGCGACATGTCGAGCGCGGGTTACCGCTGCTGCGTCTTCGCTGAAGCCCTCGACAAGTAATTCTGATTATCACTTTCTGAGACACGCCGCTTCGCATTACTGCCCTTCGCAGATTCCGGTTCGCCGCCATCCAGAAAACGGCGCGACCGATTTTGAGAATCACACGATTGTCGGTTCGCGGAGTGGCGTTCTCATGCCGAGGCGTAGGGCATTCATCCGTTCGCGAGCGTCTGAAAATACATGACTGCCAAGTCGGGAAAAACCAAATTATCTGTCTGCGTTTCGCGAATTTGAGAAAGGTGGGGCGGCGGCACCCCACCTTTCTGTCTCCCTCCGCAAGCTCCGGGAGACACCGCCTTCCCGGCCAGAAAATAGGGGCGGCGGCACCCCTATTTCCCGTCCGGGAAGGCTCTCGCACTGCTACAATAGCAGTGCTCACCGACCAAGGTCGCTCTTCGAGTTGCAAGATTTGGGAAGTGTATATACAATCGCGGTAAAACCGCACTTGTATATCCCCTTCCATCTTGCTTTTGGGCGGCTTTAGGAGCCTACCAAAAGGGTTTCCTCAATCGGTTGTCAGGTACCTAATAATAGATACCATTCCACTGATTTTCGTTTAAGCGAAAAGGCGGCTTTTCGCAGTTTTGGAAACGGCGGCGGCACCGTTTCTTATTTGGTTAATCATTGCTATGAGGGAGGTGTAATCACAAGTGGGGAAAAAAGAAAAGTACATTCTCGTTCGTGTGACAGAGAAGGAACGGAATATCCTGAAACGCAAAGCCAAGAAAGTCGGCCTCACCGTTTCCGATTTCGTGCGCAGCTCGCTCATCCACTCGGACAACCTGACCATCAACGTCATCGACACCTCGGTTCTCAGCAAGACGCTCTTCGAGTTGCACAAACACGGCGTGAACCTGAACCAGCTCATGAAGTTCTGCAACACTTACGGACTCGATGCGTTCAACGAGAGCCATGTCATCCCGACCCTTGAGAACGAGCGAACCGTGTTCTTGCAAACGAAAGCGGCGCTCTTATCTCTTGAGGAAGAGGCACGGAGAGGAAACGTCATGGTCAATTTGGAGTTGAGTGACGATATGGAAGAGGAGGATTCCTGATGCTCACCATCCAACCGAAGGACGATTCGTTCTGCACCGTCAAATGCAAAGCCAAGCACAACAGGAAACGTCATGCGGTGGAGTGGTGGTACGAGTGCTCCAAGTGCGGCCATACATTTGCCTATGGCTTCAACTTGGATGAGCGCCGCGTGCTCGCCGGGTTACCGGCGAAGTGCCCGCACTGCGAACGTAAGGTCCTATATTGGATGTAAGGAAATCAAGGACAGAAAGGACAACTGACATGGATTCCCAAATCGAGCTTTACCCGCACAACCAGACGGCCTATGACAAGCTCTGCAAAATGCTTGAGGTGAGCGACCGCGCCTGCGTGGTGCAGCCCACCGGCACCGGCAAGTTTGTCATCATCGCCAAACTTGTGCAGGACAATCCGAAGATGCGATTCCTCCTGCTCGGCACCAACGAGTACATGTTCGCCGACCAGATGGCGAACCTTGCTGACTTCGCGCCCGGATTCGGTCGCGGCAAGGAACGAGGTTGCCGCCCCGAAATGTGATGTGATAATCGCCGACGAGTTCCACCATTGCGGAGCGCCCGAGTGGGGCAAGGGCGTGCAATACGTTATTGAAAGCAATCCCGAAGCGAAGGTCATCGGCTTCACCGCCACACCCATTCGCTACTCGGACAACGGGCGCAACATGGCAGACGAGATGTTCGAGGGCAATGTGGCGAGCAGTATGGAGCTTGAGGAGGCGTGGCTTCGCGGTATCCTGCCTATCCCAAAGTACATCATCGCCCTTTACGATGCGCCGAAAGAACTTGGCGAGTTGAAGGTCTCCATCGACAAGGTACACGAAAAGAAGAAACATTCCAAGTTCGTCAAGAAATACGAGGAGCTGCGCCGCTCGCTCCAAGATGCGGATGGCATCGACCGCATCATCGCTAAGCATCTTAAAAAGCGTGATGGTAAGGTCATCGTCTTCTGCCCGCGTGAAGCAAAGCTGAACGAGTTCATGCTTCTCTCTCATAAGTGGTTCGGTGAAGTGAACGATGAAATCCATGTTTATAAGACAACAAGTAAAGACCCTTACGCTTCCCTATCGTTCAAGAACTTCAAGGCGGATGACAGTAGTGCGTTGAAGGTACTGTACTGCATCAACCAACTCAACGAAGCGGTTCATGTCAAAGGAATCGACGCGATTGTGATGGTTCGCCCTACGAAATCCCCGGTCATCTTCCATCAACAGCTTGGTCGCGCCCTCTCTTCTGGCGGGAATCAGGCCCCGGTTGTGTTCGACCTGTGCAACAACTTTGGGTTGCTTGGTGGTATCTCTGTGACGCGCGAGCGGATGCGGCGGGCATACAAGAGTCTGACTGACAAGAAAGTAAATCCACTTTACACGCCACGCGACTTCAAGGTCATTGATGCAGTCAAGGACTCCCGTAGTTTAGCGAAGGAATTACAACAAGCTCTGCATCCACAAGTAGATGCTGACGAGAGGATTTCCATTCTCGAACAAGCCGTTGCGGTGGGAGCGGTAGAAACGGATGAGCGTGGCTATACTTATACTTCGCATGGAAACGACCTCAAAAACATAAAAGAGTCCCTTAGAAGGCTTTGGAGGGAAGGGAAACTCACAAAAGAACAAGAGCAGCGTTTAGTCAATCTTGGCTTCGAGATGATTCCCATGACTAAAAGAAGCGTTGTTTGCTATGAAACAGGTGAGCTGTTTGAATCCGTAGCCGATGCCGCCCGCGCCATCGGTGTTCACAAACGTGCAATTTCCATCTCCATCGAGAATCATACAGCATCAGGTGGCTACCACTGGTATTACGAAACTGACGAGCGTCCAACACCGGATAGCTTCAAGAGAGTTAAAGACCGCAAAGCCGTAGTATGTGTCGAGACAGGCGAGGTCTTTGACAGCACCGGCGTTGCTGCATATGAGATGGGATTGACCATTAGTGGCGTTAGTAAATCTGCAAGGTCTGGACAAGCAACGAAAGGTTTTCATTTTCACTATATAGATGATTCATCCATGTCAATAAGACCCAGCAGAACAATTCCGGTCATATGCGTGGAGACTGGGAAGAAATACGACAGTATAACCGATGCTGCCATAGACATCGGTCAGAAAAAACCCAGCAATATCATTGTGGCTCTCAAGTCTGGCGGAAGAGCAGGTGGTTATCATTGGCGGTTCGCAGATGTTGAGAAACCTGTTCCTCCGTTCAAGAAAGAAAGGTGGCGTGCCGTCATGTGTTGCGAGACCGGGGAAATATTTAGGTCTGCGTGTGCCGCTGCGCGGAGCATGGGGTTTTCAGCAAGTGCCGTCTGGAGCGCATTAAAGCGTGGTGGAACCTCGGGCGGTTATCACTGGAAATATGTCGATAGCGGTGATGCCGATGAAACAACGGCCTAAACGGAGGTAGAGCCATGACCATCATCAAACAGGGAGGGGTGAGCAGCAAATCCCATCAGCGAAACCTCCGAGCCTACATAAACGATGACAAGAAGGTGCTCCTGCGCGATTCCCAGAACATGGAGGAGTGCAAGGACTTGAAGCGGTGGGCGAGTTACATGGAGCGCACCCGCAAGACTTTCGGGCATGATAAGGCCGCCCGTCGCATCCGCGATAGGAAGACCGGTGAGTTGAAGGAGGCCAAGAACACAGTGCTGTTCCATCAAATCGTGGCCTTTCTTCCCGACGAGTGCGACCTAAACGGCGGCAAGCTCACGCCGGAGGACTGCATGAGATATGCGAGGGATTACGTCGGCACCTATTACCCGAACCAAGAGGTGGTCTTCGCCCTTCACAACGAGTATTGCAAGGAGGACAAGACCCATCGCTATGCGGTCCATATCGTCATAAACCGCAGCGACCTCTCAACCGGGAAGCGATTGGATGAGGGTAGGGGCAAGGAGGCGAAGGTTCGCCGTGCCTCCCGCATCCGCAAGATGGACAAGGCATGGGGCTTGAAGCAGGTGGAGCGCGACGAGCGCAATTCCTCCGTCCATAAGAAGCAGCCGTCGAAGGTGGAGAAGGAGATAGAGGGGCGCGGTGGGGAGTCCTACAAGATGAACCTGCGCGAGCTGTGCCGCCTCGCAGCTGACAGGGCCGAGAACATCTACGAGTATCGTGAGATGCTTGAGGGCTGGGGCGTTGACACCCAGTTTCGCAAGGGCAGGCTCTATGTCACCGACACCGACAACTCCAAATATTCCTTCTCCCTCGCGAAGCTCGATGCCGACCTGAACGCGAACGGCCTTGAGGACCGCTTCTTGCAGAACGTGGAGGCGGACATCGAGGCCAAGGGCGCGGAAATCGCCGAGGCCCGTGCAGCCGTCGAGGCCGAGCGCCAGCGCGTCACCGGCATCCGCGATGCCTACCTAGAGGAGATGAGGAAGACCTACCTCGATTACCGCAAGAAGGCGCATGGCTTGGAGGGCACCGCCCTCGCCGCGTTCCCGAAGCTCGAACTCAAGCGCCCGCCCAAGGAGGTCGTGGACGACCCCGAGGTGAAGCGACTGTGGCTCGCGTACCGTCGCGGTGCCGACGAGTTGCGCGTCGAGATGGCCTCCGAGGTCCCCTATGCACGCAAGCCCAAGAAGGGCGGCGGTACGAGCGGGTCCGGTAGCCAGCCGCGCCGCGAGGCCCCGTCCATGGGTAAGGATGAGCGCGGGCATGAGCGAACGGACGTGCGCTAAGTAGCGGTCCCGTGAAGATACCCAACCTCCCGCATGACCGGCAGGAGCGTGCGTGCCATACAGGTGATGCGTCATAAGATGAGGAAGAACGGGGAGGTCCGCACCGATGAGTAAGGTGGACGGCGACCTCATCCAAAGCATCCTCTGGTACGCGATAGCCGCCATCTGGGCACTCATCGCGATAGCTCGGTGGCTCAGCGGCGGACCCGATGGGGCGGATGCCATGACCCACTTCGGCATCGCCTTCATCTTGGCGAACATCTTCGAGCTTCGGTCGGAGATGGGTAAAATTGGAGAAAAGTAGTTTACTATTGATATAGTATGGTATAATACTATTGCATGGAAAGGAGAACGAATGGCTAACAAAGAATGCAGGGAGGCGGATTGCGCCCATTGGCTCGGCAGAAATCTGGGATGCGAATACACCGATTTGGATGGATGCCGCATCGACCCTCGCAACTGCCCGGAATATATCAGTTGCGAGGATTATCACGAGCAGGAGGAGTTCTATGAGTAAGGAGCAGGCGACGGAGAAGTGGGTCGTGGAGGTGCGCCGCGCCCACGCATTGGAGCACCGACCGGGCAACTGGTGTTGCGTGGCCCAATGTGATGACGGCCAGACCGCCATCACCGTGGCCGATGCCTTGCAGAACTTCATGCGAACCGGTCTCATAGGCGATGATTTCCACACCCGCACCAGACTGGTGGGCGAGAAGGGGGCGTGACGGCATGGCATATAGCGCGAAGAACGTCAAGGAATCTCTAGGGCAAGGGGAGGATATGGAACGCGATGACGAGCGCGTCGAGACGCACATCAGCGGAGTCAGGAACCTCAGCGAGGAGGCGCGTGAGATGCGTGCCGCAGGCCGCAAGCTGGTTGGCGAGAACGAGGAGAAGGCCGATGACCTCAGCGATTACCGAAGGCTCTCCGGTTCCGTGAAGAAGCTCAAGGAGAGCGTGGATGCCCAGAGGGCCGAGGTCAATCAGGCCGTGAAGAAGATGGACCAGACGCTCTATGAGATGCGCAATCTGGTTGATAGGGTCGAGGAGCTGTACAACAGCACCAAGGACGAGACCCATTCCGCAGAGCAGGCCGCGCTCAACGGCGTGAACAAAGCGCAGGAGAAAGCGCAGGAGATAACCCTTCGCAACATAGACGAGGCGACGCAGCGCAGTAAGAAGGCCATCGACACGATGGTCTTGGAGTCGAAGCGGCGTATCGAGCGCCTTGCGATGGTCACCCTGCCGGACCGCATGTTCCATTTCCTCAAGTGGACGGCGCTCATGCTCGTGCTGTTCATCTTGGTCCACATCGTCTGGCAGATGTTCTCGTAACACGCAGGCTCGAAGATGCGCGTGATTTCGCCCTATGCGGATGACGCGGACACATACATATAGGTTCAGATTGAAGTAAGCGCCGCGCTCGCGGCGCGGGATTGAAAGGAAGATTGGTCATGGAAGACAAGAAGGATTTCGATAAGGATAAACAGGAGATGGGCACAAAGCAGATGCCGCATGTCCCGATTGAAGATGAGGACACCGGGAAGAAGGGCACCATCGTGCTCTTCGGCCATGAGTTCGACAAGAAGAAGGCCGTGATGGCCGGACTCGGCGGGCTGCTGGCAATCGCCCTCATCGGAGGCGGTGTCTGGTACGCGGCTTCGCAAAAGCCGGAGCCGAAGGAGCCTACGCCCATCGAGCAGACTGAGAAGCAGGAGCAGCAGGTCATCCAGCTCGGTGCCAAGTCGGACGGCTGGGTGAAGGGCGAGTCCTCGCCGGTCATCGCCCACATCGTGAACAAGGAAGAGAAGGTGGACTACTACCACGCCTACGACGCGAACGAGCCGCATGCGCTCGACGTGCCAGCAGAGGGCGAGTACGAGGTCTCCTTCATTAGCCCCGTGGACAAGGACGGCTCCACCTACGAGGTCCCCAAGACCGCCAAGGTGAAGTCCGGGGTCGAAGACAAGGATGGGAAGGACACGGGGGATGAACTGCCCTTCGAGTTCAAGCCCATCGCAGCTGACAAGGCTGACGCGGATGCGCTCAACGCCATCGTGAAGTCCGTCGGCGAGGCCGTGAAGAAGGGCGACGAGACCCTGACCGGAGTGAACGGCACCAAGGTCATCGAACTGGTCAAGGAGAACGCCAAGGCGAACCCGAACGCCGACAAGGACAAGGTGGATGAGGAGAGCCAAAAGGCCGAGGAGGGCGTGACCGACGAGCCGTCAGGTAACAGCGATGGTACGCCTGCCCCCGAGACCGGTGGCAATGACAACAGCGGCAGTGCATCTGGCGGTGGTAACGGTGGGAACTCCGGCTCAAATGGCGGGGGTGGTAGCTCGAACAGCGGTGGCGGTGAGAGCAAGCCGCAGCACACCCATAACTGGGTTCCCCAGACCACGGTTGTGCATCACGATGCTGTGTATCAGACGATTCATCATGATGCGGTGTATGGAACCGGTGTCGAGTGTAATGGATGTTTCGCTCAGTTTGATTCGTATGGAGCTTGGAAAGCACATTGCAACTCTCAACTAGACAGTGGAAACACTAATTGCATGGGCTATCATACTATCAATATAGTATTAGAGCAAGCATGGGACGAGACTGTTGAAGTTTCTCCTGCATGGGACGAGACTGTTACTATCGGATATGCCTGCTCCTGCGGTGCGGCTAAATAGAATACTGGATTACAGTTTTGTAAGTTGCTCTATCTTGCAAAAAGAAAAGCCCCCGGTTACCAGCCGGGGGCTTCGTCATATCAGTGCCGTGCAATCCATCTCGGGATTCCACCCCGAACCCCGCAAGGGACGCGTCCCTTGACCCGTATCTCGGGTTTTACCCGAACCCATCCTCGCCGGAGGGCAGGGAAAGCAGGAGGCCTCCTTTCCTTTACCGAGAGGATTCCCTGTGAGCCTCCTGTAAACGGGCTTTCGCGGCATATCCTCGCCAAGGCTCCGGTATTCCACGCTCCCGTTGACAACGGCTCCGCGCCGATTTCATGCAAAGGAAAAGCCCCGGTTTATACCGGGGCTTCATGCAGGTCATATGGAAACCCGAACGAAAGACGTATCTAGTTGAATGCCCTCAATGGCACAAGGCGAAGATATAGTATCCACAAATTACGACTCCGAACATGAGCCATGACCCGATGGCAGACCATTTGGTTGCGACTTTTGCGACCGTCGGAAGATTTCGATATTTCAGACGATAGAAGATGAGGGCATAGATTACCGCGATATATTGAAAGAACATTCCAAGTACGAACCACATCGCTTTCCATTCTTTGGTCAGTACGGGAACTTTGTAACGTCCGTCAAGAATCTCGTATTTCACCTTTCCTCACCTCGCTTAGTACTTATCGTTCGTTATTCTTTACCGGTGCTTCTCGATTTTGCCCGGTGTTATTCTCTAATGCTCTTGCTGCTTTCCTCATGGCCTTCATCTCAGATTGAAGGGTTGCATGAGGTTCAGGCTCATCTGGAAGTTCCACCTCATCATTGATATGGTCAAGGTGCTCAAGGACATCATGGCGCTTGCCGATTTCGGTGAGGGTTGCAGCTTGGGCGCATTCCCTGAACCATGGGAACGTCGCTTGCAGTCTCTCCAAAACCGAGAATGCGTCGGCATAGGACATTCCATGGATAGATTCGTATCCCGAATACTGGGAATGCTCGAATCCGTTGGCCTCCATGAAAGCCTTGATTTTCGACCATGCGTTGTTGTAACTCGTGGTGCTACCAGAAGGAGATGGATATAACTCCTCTAGCTTCTCGTTATCCAAATCGAAATTGAATGCCTTGCGTTTGTGCGACATGGTACATCATCGCCGTCATGCGTATAAGCGCTCTGGATTGTTGCGGCGCAAGACATCAAGGTAGTCAACCTGCTCATCGCAGTCGTCCTCAAAAGCGGTCATGGACTTGATATTACGCATGACCCATCCGGTTCTGGACAACAGTGACAACGCGAGGCACTGCGACTCGACCTCATCGCCGTCAGTCGCCTTCCAAGTCCCTTGAGCGATGCGGATACATCCGTACCGAGAGAGGTTCCTGTCCGTGTAATCGTAGAGTGTTTCGATGTCGTACCCATTGCGTTTCGCCTTGTTCTCATCGAACTCGATGGTGAAGCTCCATGGAGTCGGTTCAATCACTTTCGGCATATATTTCATCCTCCTTCACCTCGCTTATAGTGCCTTTCTACTTCTAATGTTGATAGTTTTCTACACTACTATTATACTACATTTCAGCCATTTCCACAACTGTTTTCTACCGCGCGGAGACCGCGATTTCAGGCGCTTTGGCCTGTTCATCATGGCTCTTCGCCGCGTCCTTCATGGCTGTGACTTCGCCCTTGAGGGACACCTTCTCGGGTGCACGTTCCACGTCGCGGTCGCGGCGCTTCTCCAAGACATCGTTGTAGCGCCCGATGATGAGGGTGCCCGCCTTATCGGCCTTCGCCGCCGCCTTGAACAGGTATGATGGGTCGTCTTCCAGCGCGTGCATCCACGATTGCAGGTAGGAGACGTGGTTCTCGTAATGCTCGCCCTCGTAGTCGGTGTTCTGGATGCCGAGGTCTGCGGAGAGGAAAAGGGAGCCGAGTTCGGCCACAAGCTCCTCCTGCGCATACTCGGGGCTTCCGAAGTCAGTGTTGCAGCCGCGATTGAGGGCGGAGGGGTGTCCGGTCGAATGGGTCATCTCGTGCAGGAGTACGCGAGTGAACGTCTCATCCGATAGGAAGGTCTCGCGCGGGGCGATGAGGATGCGGTCGGAGCCGGGGGCGTAACCGGCGCTCCCCTGATAGCGCATGGATTCCACGATAGGGCACCGGGAG
The DNA here is from genome assembly GCF_004168205.1 of Catenibacterium sp. co_0103. Lineage (GTDB taxonomy): Bacteria > Bacillota_I > Bacilli_A > Erysipelotrichales > Coprobacillaceae > Catenibacterium > Catenibacterium mitsuoka_A. Next base: position 28,444 of record NZ_RCYB01000003.1, read on the forward strand.
GAGAGGATGAGGTCGTCCGCGATAGCGGCGGTGCGGTCGCTCACATGCTCCGGTGCCGGTGGGGCGGGGATGCCCTCAATCTCGCTGGCGTTGAAGACGTTCCAATAGCCCACGCAGCGCAGGTAGTGGCCGGTGACCTCCTTCTCACCCGTGTCCTTGTTCTCCTCCTTGATGGAGAACTCGCGCCATTTCTCGATGAGCGCGGCCTTGGCCCCCTTCTTGAGGTGCCAGCCGCTATCGCGAATCTGGTTGAAGGTGCACCAACGGTTGTCCGTGAACCCGCGCATGTAGCCCACGAAACCGAGATGGAGGCGGTTGCCGCCCTGATACACCGTGCCGGATACCGGGTTGTGGGGACTGAGGGAGGGGATGTAGGGTTCCGACCAATGGAGTCCGTCGCGTTTCATGTCCTCGATAATCTTCTCGACCACAAGCGCACGCTGTTTCTCCACGATTTCAAGCGACTTCGATTTCTTCTGCTCTTTCATTTCAGTCCTTTCCGCGTCAGCCGATGGCATCATTATATCAACGCGCGTGGCGGGCCACCTGACGCCGATTTTCGGTGGTTGAAGAAAAAACGACCCCACAGAATCGTTTCTGCGGGGTCTTGGGAGGATGGTGTCGAGTTCAGCCCCCGGCAACATGGCAAACCGCCTGGAACGGTCTCAGGATGCGTCTGGTGCGATTTGCGTATTTTCGGCTTGATTCTTGGCCGTTTCTTGCATACTCGTGACGAGGACGGTGCGCTCGTTATCGACCCAGATGTTATAGGAGCAGGTGACGAGCGAGATGACCTGACCCGGTTCCGTCTCAACATCGAGCACCATGGCGGCGTTCGCACGCGATTCGCCGTACCATGCGCGGAAGTCCGCCTCACCCTCGAAGTCGATGCGCTTGTTGCGCTCGCGACCGTTGACTATCTGCGCGAACCGCGCCTCGTAGGTCATCTTCGAGGTCGGGGTCTGGATGAGCACGCGGGCGTGCTCGCGGGCGAAGTCCTCGTCCTTGTAATCGGCGACGGTTCCCATGGGGGCCACCTTCTTGTCGTTCCAGAAATGATGCCCCAAGATGACGGCGTTGCGGCTGGACAGCCCCAGCTCCTCGCAATCGGCATCAAGGTAGATGGCACCGGCTGGGTTGTAGTTGCCGTACACGTCGTGCTTGAGGTAATAGCCGGGGGCGTCTCCATGGGCTTGCAGGATGGGGGAGTCCACGGTGGTGCCGGGGATGGTGACCCAGCCGATGACATCCGGGTTGATGTCCTGCCAGTAATCCCAATCGACCGCAGGAAACCCATCGCCGTCCTCCACCGTGGACTCGGTGGCCGCGTCTGGCGAGGGCGGTGTATGCGCCGCCTGCCTGCAATAGAGGAGGAAGGCGAACATCGCTGCGGCGCTCAGCAGGAAGACAGCTGAGGCCGCGAAAGCTATGCGCGATTTCGTTCTCTTCTTCAATTCTGTTCACCTCCTAGCTTCTAATCATATCATCCGTCGTTTCTGGCTTTTGAATCGTCTCCATGAGAAAGACCCGGCACCCCGATTGCAGGATGCCGGGTCTTGAAAAGGAGAGGGTCGCTACTCGGCAGTCGCCGGTTTCTCCTCGCCGCAGAGCGTGCAGACGAGCTTGTCCGGCACGGACTCATCGTAGGCCGGGGAATCGGTGACCTCGCGGGTGAAGCCCTCGCTCACCAGCACCTCGCCGGTGATGGGCACGTTGGTGGAGTAACCGGAGTGACCGGTGTCCTTGATATGCGCATCGGCGATGCCGTCGATGGTCTGCTGGCAGTCGTTGCACACGGTGTGGTAGCTGGTCTTGGCCTCGTAGACCGGTGGGACGTTCTCGGTGTGGGTCACCGCGTCGTGATGCACCGTCTTGTAGGTGACCGTCCAGTCGTGCTCGCAGGGCTTCTCGCCATCGACTTGCTCCTGCTGGCTAGTCGGGGTGCCAGAGCCGGGAGCTGTGGGCGTGCCACCCTGCCTGCCGGACAGGTAGATGCCGCCGGTGATGAGACCGACGACGAGCAGGGCACCCGCCGCGATACCGACGAGGATGCGGCGCTTGGCCTTGGCCTCGCGGTCGGCGGGGGTCTGCGGTTTCTCTCCGTCGTTCAGACGGTTCTTGTCATCCATGGGTGTCCCCCTTTCTGGGATAGGGCGGGCGCTCCCCATTCGCATGGACGGAGCGCCCGCAACATGTGCAGTGGGTTAGGCCTCGGAGTCGCCCGAGACATCCCCGTTGTCAGTGTCGTCGCCTTCATCGGCTGCGGCATCCTCGGCCTTCGCGGCGCGACGGTTCTTGATGCCGTAGTAGGCGCAGCCGCACGCGAGCACGGCGAGTGCCGCGATGGAGACCACGATGAAGAAGTCGTTGCCGCCGGTCTTGCCGAAGAACCCGCCGGGAGGCGTGGTGGTCACGGTGACCGTCTGCCCCTCATCGTCGATGTCCTTGTGCTCGGCGACCAGAACCTCGGTGGCCTCGTTGCCCTGCTCGGTCTGCTTGTACAGCTCCTCGAACACCACGAGGTCGTGGCCGTCGAGGGAGGAGGCGTCGAACTTGCCGAGGTCGATGTCGATGGTGCCGTTCTGGCTGTTGGGCGTGAACTTGAGTTCGGCGGTGACGTGCTGGTCGTTGATGGACAGCATCTCGCCGGTCTTCTTGTCCATGAGCGTCGCCTTGAGGGTGTATTCCTTGCCCGGAATCAGGCCCTCGTAGGTCACGCGGTCGGTGATTACCGCATCCTTACCGGCCATCAGCGTGTGGTCGCCGTCGGACTTGTCCGTAGCGGTGGTGCCGATGACGGTGGGCACGAGGTTCACGGTCTGCTCCTCGGAGTCGAGGTCGCATTCGGAGGCGACGATGACGGGGGCGGAACCCTCCTCATCCGCGACCGCGTTCTTGGACATAACCTCGAACACCACGATGTCCTTGGTCTCGCCGCCGAGGCGGTCGATGACATCGTTGGCGTTGAAGTGGAAGTCCATGGTCACGGTGCCGTCGTACTTCTCCGGGGTGAACTCGGCGGTCTGGTAGACCAGATGGGAGATGAGGTCTTCGTTGTCGGCGATGAACTTGCCGAGGGCATCCATGTCGATGGACACCGGCAGCTCGCCGGTGGCGGAGTAGTTGAGCACGATACCGGAGTCCTTGAGCACGGCCACGTCGGAGACGGCTTCCTTCTGCTCATCGGTCAGGGCATCGTAGCCCACCTTGCCGGTGGTGTCCACGGTGGCGGAGGTCAGGCCGTCCTCATCGGTCTCATAGGTGGTGTCGATGACCTCGAAGGTGCCGTCCGCATGGACGCGCACGGTCTGGGACTTCTTCACCGAACCGTCCTCGGCGGTCTCATCGGAGACCACGATGTCGGCGATACCCTCATCCTCATCCTGCGCGGAGAGTCCGAGCACGTCGAGGAGCTGCTGCATGAACGCCGCGACATCCGCCTCGGTGTACTTCTCGCTGCCCTCGCCCGTGAGGATGGGAAGGCCGGTCTCGGCATCCATGAGGATACCGGTCATGGTGTAACCGATGCCGGTCAGGGCGTTCTCGTAGGCCACCTCATCGGTGATGGTGGTCTCCGCATCCGCGATGACGTTCTTGTCCCCATCGAGGCCGTCGGTGGCCGTGGTGGAGATGCCCGTCACATGGGCGGTCGTGGTCTGCTTGCCGTCCTCGATGTCGGCGTGGGCCACAAGCTCGACGCCGTTCTTCTCAAGGCTCTCGAATGCGACCATCTCGGTGTCCTGCGGGATGCCGGCGGAGTCGAAGGTGAAGGTCACCTCGACCTTGCCGTCGCTCTTCTCGGGCGTGAAGGTGGTCTCTGCGGTGACGGGCTTGCCGTCCACCTCAAGAGCCTTCTCCGTGACGTTGCCCTCCTCGTCGGTCACCTTCACATGGAGGCTGCCCTTCAAGGTGTAGGTCTTGCCGGGGATGACGTTCTTGTACTCCACGGTGTCGATGACCGTGGTCTTGCCGTCGGTCACGACGTTCTTGTCGCCGTCATGGCCGTCCAGCGCGGTAGTGCCGATTTGCGGACGGGTGACCGTGGTGGTCTGCTTGCCGTCCTCGATGTCCGCATGGCTGGCGATTTCAACACCGGTGCGCTCAAGGGACTCGAAGACCACGATGTCCGTCTTGTCGGCGATGGTGCGGGAGTCGAAGGTGAAGGTCACCTCGACCTCGCCGCTGGCGGTCTCAGGCGTGAAGGTGGTCTCAGCCGTCACCGGCTCGCCATCCACCTCAAGAGGCTCCGCCGTGAGGTTGCCGTCCTCATCGGACTTCTTCACCTGCATGGCACCCTTCAAGGTGTACTCCTTGCCGGGGATGAGGCCGGAGTATTTCACGGTGTCCACGATGACCGTCTCGTCATCGGTGACGATGTTCTTGTCGCCGTCGATGCCGTCCAGTGCGGAGGTGGTGATGAACGGGTGCTTGACCGTGACGGTCTGCGCCTTGTCCTTGATGTCCGCATGGGCGGCGATTTCAACGCCGTTCTTCTCAAGGGACTCGAAGGCCACGATTTCCGTGTCGTGGGGAATGGTCAGAGAGTTGAAGTGGAACACCACATCGACCTTGCCGTCGGCCTTCTCAGGCGTGAAGGTGGTCTCTGCGGTGACGGGCTTGCCGTCCACCTCAAGAGCCTTCTCCGTGACGTTGCCCTCCTCGTCGGTCACCTTCACATGGAGGGTACCCTTCAAGGTGTACTCCTTGCCGGGGATGAGTCCCGTGTACTCCACGGTGTCGATGACCTCGGTGGTGTCATCGGTGATGACGTTCTTGTCGCCATCCGCGCCATCCACGGCAGTGGTGCCGATTTCAGGATGGGTCACGGTGACGGTCTGGTTCTTATCGTCGATGTCGGCGTGGGACGCAAGCTCGGTGCCGGAGCGCACAAGGCTCTCGAAGACCACGATGTCCGTCTTGTCGGCGATGGTACGGGAGTCGAAGGTAAAGGTCACCTCGACCTTGCCGTCGGCCTTCTCAGGCGTGAAGGTGGTCTGACCCGTGACGGGCTTGTCGCCCACCATCAGGGGCTTGCCGGTGCTCTTGGAATAGAGCTTGCCGTTCAGGGTGTACTCCTTGCCGGGGACGAGGTTCTTGTACTCCACGGTGTCGATGACCGTGGTCGCGTCATCCACGACAACATCCTTGTCGCCGTCGATACCATCGCGTGCGGAGGTGGAGATACCGGGGACGGTCACGACCACCATCTGGTTGATGTCCTCGATGTCCTCATGGGTCACGAGCACATTGCCGTTTCGCTCAAGGTTCTCGAACACCACGAGCTGGGTGCCGTCCTCAAGGTCGCGGGAGTCGAAGGCGAAGGTCACGTTGACCGTGCCGTGTGCGGCCTCGGGGGTGAAGGTGGTCTCTGCGGTGACGGCTTCGCCGCCCACCTCAAGGGGCGTCGCTACGGGCTTGCCGTCCTTCTCGCCCTTCACCTGCATGGAACCCTTGAGGGTGTATTCCTTGCCGGGGACGAGGTTGTGGTACTCGACGGTATCCACGATGACCGTCTCGCTGTCGGTGACCACGTTCTTGTCGTTGTCGATGCCATCCAGCGCGGTGGTGGCAATCTTGGGGTTCTTGATGGTGACCGTCTGGCCCAAATCCTCGATGTCGAAGTGCTTGGCGAGGAAAGTGGAGACGTCTTCGGCATTCTCCATCAATTTGAGCAGCGCGTCGGCATCAGGCTCGGTGAGGTCACTTGGCTCCAAGGGAATGCCGAAGAGCACTTCGGCAGCCACGAGCTGGGTGCCGTCCTTGAGCGCCAGCGAGTCGAAGGTGAAGGTCACATCGGCATCGCCGTCTGCGGTCTCGGGCGTGAAGGTGGTGTAGGACACCACGGGAGCGCCATCGACCATAAGGGGTTCACCGGTGACCTCGCCATCCTCGGCGGTCTTCTTCACGAGGAGGGCACCGACGAGGGCGTAGCTGCGCCCGGGGATGAGATTCTTGTAATGGACGGTATCGACCACCGTTGCCGCATCGTCGGTGGAGACGAGCTTATCGCCGTCCGCGCCATCCACTGCGGTGGTGCCGATTTCAGGGGCGATGACCGTGACCTGCTGGTTCACGTCGTCCTTGTCGGTGTGCTTGGCGATGAGGGAACCGCCCTCGTCGTACAGCTTCTCGTAGACCGTGATGGTCTCACCGGCATGTTGATAAGTCTCGGGAACATTGATGGAAACGACCTCGAAACCGCTAGGCTCCTGAGCCGTGAAGGTGTGCTCCGTCACGTCCCCGGACAGCAGGTCGCCGGTCTTGGCATCGTGCAGCTCCGCGACCAGCTTGTAGTTGCGACCGGGGAAGAGGTTGGCGTAGGCCACCTTGTCCTCAATCGTGAGGAAGTTACCCATGCCGATGTTCGAGTCACCATCCATCGGGTCGTAGGCCTTGGTGGTGATTGAGGCCTTCACGTCGGTGAGGGTGCCGAAGTCGTACACCTTGCCGTCGCGGCTCACGATGACCGATGTCTCGATGAGCTGATAGCCCTCGTTGGCGGAGCAGCGAAGCTCCTCGATGAGGTAGGTGTCGTAGGGCAGTGCGCCCTTGGAGTCATCCGGCGTGGTGCCGCCGAACCAGACACCTGCGGTGGCATCCAGCTTGGAGCTGTCGATGACACCCTCGGCAGCCAGCGCCCAGTCGTTGGCGTTGGTCTCATGGGTGTGCTTGTTCCAAGAGGAGGCGGAGGAGAAGTAGCCATTTTCATCCGTCACGACCACATGGCTCTCGCCGGTGGTCTTGGAGGTGAGCTTGAAGGCCACTCCGGCGAGGCGGTCTTGGCCGTCATCGCCCTTCTTGGTGAACTCAAGGTCGCTGCGCATGACCTGATTCTCGAACGCGCCGTCGAAGGGGTTCACCAGCACGCCGTCCTTGGCGATGCGGAACTCATGCGGCTCGCCGTCGGTGAGCAGGTAACCCTCACCGGCCTTGACCTCCTGAATGGAGTAGAGACCGAAGGGCAGCAGATGAGCACTGGTGCTCGCTTCGCCATCCTTGATGGTTAGGGCATGAACGACCTGACCCTTGGTATAGGTCACGCCGGAGACGATGACGGGCTTCTCGTTGAGGGTCTTAATCTCGAACTTCGTGCCGTCGAGGGACGCGCCGCCGAGCGGGTCGCCGGTGCCGGTCTCGATGTCATGCTTGGTAATTTTCACGCCACCGCGAACAATGTCATCCTTGGCGGTGAAGGAATACATCTTACCGTCCTCAGAGACCGTCACTCGCATCTCGTTGGAGGTGTTGAGGTAATCGTCGTTGGTGGCCGTCTCGCGGATGATGTACTTGCCGTAAGGCAGGCAGTCCGCAGAGGTCTTCGCCACGCCGTTCTTGTCAGTGACGATGGTCTTCACCGTCTGACCGGGGTTGTGGCTCTTGCCATCGACCGTGACCGCGTTGGGGTTGTCGTTGATGATGGAGAAGGTGATGCCGCTGAAATCGGCACCGCCCTGCGGGGTCTGTCCAGTCTCGGAGTCGAGCTTCTGGACGGACACGCCGCCGCGAATCACCGTCTCTGGGATTTCAGGCATATTAAAGGTCGTGACACCTTCGAGATAGTTGTCCTGAATCTTCTGGAAGTCAACCTTCGAGTTCAACTTGTAACCGGTAGGAGCCTTTGATTCATACACGGCGAGAGAACCGCGAGGAAGGATTGGAACACCATCCTGATAGTAGAGTTCATCACCGGATACAAGTGAATCATTATCAAGGAACGCGCGGCCATTTTCATCTGTACGAACAACCCAAGTGCGCGTCGGCTTCACATCGGCCTTCTTGAGGGCATCGTAGTTGTCGTAATCCACGGTGTCGAAATACTCGATGGTGAACTCGGCACCTTCAAGGGAGGCGGAACCTTGCGGGAGGTTGTTGGCGTTGTATTCCTTATCACCATCAAACTTACCAAGGGCTATCATCACAGGGTCAAAAGATGCCTTGTCCTGTACCTGCACCGTGGTGGTCTGACCGCCGTGAACCGTGACCTGCTGGTCAGGCGCGGCCAGATAGCCCTTGGGCGGCTTGGTCTCGCGCACCGTGTAGGTGCCCTCGGGAAGCTCAAGGGTGTTGGTGTCGCCATGGGCGTTCGTGCGCAGCACGCCCATGGTCTGCCCAGTCGCATTGAGGACGGTGAACTCCGCGCCCTCAAGGGAGTAGCAGTCGTTACCGTCGGTGATTCCCGGGTTGGCGCTGGTCTTATGCAGGTTGATGTGACCGGCGAGGACACGCCACCCGATGCGGAAGAATCCCGCTCCCGCTTGAGTATGGGATGTGGGAACGGTCACGCCCACAATAGCCTCGTTACCGGATACGGAGAAGACGCGGACGTGCTGGCCGTACTGGTCTTCGGACGCGGCTGGCTCGTTGTAGTTCGGGTCATAGCCGAAGCTAGGGTTCACGCCGACATGGCCGCAGGTGAGCGCCAGCTTAGCGGGCGTGTTGATTTTCACCGTTCCGTTGTCTTGGGCGTAAATCTCAGCGGTGCGCTCGATGGAGTAGTTGCCCGCTTGGAGGCGGGAGACATCGACGCCCTGCCAACCCATGGCCTGATTGATTGTCTTGTTCTCGTACCTACCGCCGCCGGGGTTCTCGACTGCCGGAAGCGTGTATCCTGGAACGTTGCGCCCGGTGTAGGCGTTCTTTCCACGGGTGATGAATGTCTGACCGGCCCAAGGGGCGCTCTTGAACTCCCACGTGCCGATGTTGTTCACTGACATGCGGGGTTCGGGCATGCGGAAGAAGCTGGCGACCCCCTTGCCGAAGTTGTCTGACATCTTCACGTTCATGGCGTGGATGCCCGCCGGGGCCATGGCGAACTCAAGCGAACCGGTATCCGCATCGTACTGCCACATTCCCATGTCGGGCGTGTACTCGATGCCGTTGACCGTAACGCTGTCGATGGTGCGTCCGGTCAGGGATTCAAGCGCTACATCGTCGGTCGCTAGGGTGACCTTGGTGGACGCGGCTGTCACGGGAAGGGATACCTTGCCCTTACCGGCCACGTCGCCGCGCACGTCGTTGACGGTGCTGTTGAAATCGAAAGCCGCTTCGGCGGACTCATTCTCGACGGTATAGACGAGCTGGATTCGAGAGGAGGCCACCATCGGCTCTCCCTTGTCGTTCAGCTCGGTATAGGATTTGGGCACATATACGAGGCCGGTGGCCTCGTCCACGATGAAACCCTCGCGCATCTTCGCGTCGGCGTTGTTCTCGGAAGCGCCCCAGTCGGTGAGTTTTGCGCCCGAGATGTCGGCACCGGCCCAACCGACGTAGTAGTCGGCATCCGGGTCAACCTCGAAGAGCACGGCGTGGGAGACAGGTTGGGAGAGAAGTGCATCCCAATGCTCGGAGAAGCCGTCACCGTCCTCATCAGCCCAGAGCTTGTCGAGAGTCGCGTCGGGGAGTTTGCCGCCATCGACCACGGAGGTGGTGACGGTGAGCACGTCCGCGCGGGTCAGCTCATCGCCCTCGCCGACGTACTGGGCATCTGCATGTTCGCGGATGAAGCCCTCGACACTGGCGAATGCCTTGCCCTCATCGACATCGACGGCCTTAAAGGGCGCTGAGCCGGGAGTCCCATTCGCGTAGAAGGTGGATGTGACGATGGTGTCGCCCTCAACTGTGAAGGTGGCCTTACCGTCCTTGACATCGACGGCGTTGCCGTCCTCCTCATCCTTGAACACGGTGATGCCGTCGGAGAAGTAGCCCTCATCCGGGGTGACGTTCACCGTGACATCGGTGCCGACCTCGACGGCCAGCGTCATGTCCTCGGTGCCGTCGAAGGAGAGCTTGCCGTGCTGGGTCTCGGAGAGCGAGACGGTCGCAAGCTCCGGCTCGGCTGCGTATGCCGCGACGGGCGCGAACGCGTTGAGCATGGAGCTGGCGATGAGCACGGCTGACATGACTTTGGCGGTGATGCGCTTGCCTTCGAGCTTGCGCTTCACGCGTTTAATCTTGCAGAAGATTCGTTCCATGAAAGACTCCTTTCTTGATTGCTTGGTGGTTTGCCTGATTGCTATCTCTAACCGAAGTTGTAGCCGCCGATACCGCCCTCGGCATCCACGTCGGCCTCCTCGGTGTCATCTTCGTCCTCGACCTCGATGAACTCGGGGTCTTGGCATAGCTCCGCATCTCGGATGCGGCGGATGGCCGATGCGGTGTAGCCCATGCTCTCGGCCACTTCCTCCTCGTCCCATGTCGGATGGGCGTTCGCGAGGTAATCGTAGACCGCCACGGCGCGGCGGTTGATGGACTTGGTGGTCTCATCGGAGTAGCAAAGCTGCTCCTGCGCGAAGAAGCGCTCTCCGTTGATGAGGTCTTCGCCCTCGCGCCAAAGTAGCTTCTCGCCGTCCTTCTTGAGCCACACGATTTCGTCCAGCTCGTCAGGGGAGACGAGCAGCATGGCGCACCCGACCTTGCGCACGGAGGCGGGAACCTCGACCCCCTCCAAGGTCACCTTGCCTTGGGAGGATGCCGGGTTCCCGTCATACCAGTGCTGCACGAGGATGATGCCGTTCTCCTCAAGGGAGCCGAGATAGAGGTTCCAGTCGGTGAGGACGTTCAGCCCCTTGCCGCGATACGGCTCCGGGCACGTCTGCGTGGACGAATCGAACTCCTCGTAGCGGTGGCTCTTGAAAAGCACCTCGACCTTCATCTACCGTATTCCCCCTTCCTTGGACCCTAGCGGGTGTTGGCGTGCTCCTCGGGCGTGTTGTCCCCGGCCAGCTTGGCGGAGGACTCGCGCATCTGCTCGGACTCGCCCTTGAGGGTCGCGCCCTGCTCCTTGGCAGCCTCGCGCTCAGCTGCCTTCTCGGCCTTGAAGCCCTCGTTGGCTGCCTTGAGGCCCTTGACCAAATCCCAAGGCTTGACCTCGTACTTCTTGTACGGGTTCTGCTCATCACCGGCCTTGCCCGTCCAGACCTGAACAGGTTCATCGGCCTTGAAGCCGATGGTGACCTGCTCGCCGGAGAGCATCTGCTGCTTCATGCGCTCGTTGAGGAACACGTCGCAGGAGTAGTGGCCGAGGTCGATGCCGTTGACCTTGGTGCCCTCCGGGAAATGAACGTAGGCCTTCTCGAAAGTTCGACCGTCCTTGGCGGTGAACTCGTGCGGCGTGAGGAACGCCGCAGGCATCTTGACGTTGGCGTACTTCGCGTTCTCTGGCATGTCTATCACTCATCCTTTCTGTCCATAGAGTGCCTAAGACACCCTATATTGTATATCAATCGGCAGGTGGTGAAGGGAAACCACACCATCTGGGTAGCGGTTGCCCTAACGGCTCCTGCGCTTGTCGTCCTTTTCCTCGACTTCATCCTCGGCATCCACATGCGCGGTCAACGCGGCAGCCGCCGCGCGGGCGCGGGTCGATTCCCCGTGGATGGAGACCGGGAGCTCTTGCACCGCACTGGACACCACGCGTCCATGCGAGGTCACCTGAACCGCCTCCCGTAGGACGGCACAGCCATCTTCATACTCGTCGGCATCGTCATGCGAGGGTGCCTGCACGTCGAGGAGCGATTGGGTGACGGAGACGGTCATGTCATCCGCGTCGAGATAGGTGTCGCGTTCAAGTCCCATCTGGCATCCCTCCTAGCGCTCATCCTTGCCATCGGGTGCATCGGTGCCGCTGTTATTCTCGGCGAGCTTGGCGGATGCCTCGCGGGACTCCCTCACGGCCTGCTTGAGGCTCATGCCCTGCGGACGCTTGCGGTAATCGGAGATGGGCCTGTCCCCATGGGAGTCGAGCAGGTCATCGACCTTGCGGGAGTCCTCGTAGGTCGCGCCCTTCATTACATCGTAATCATGGCCGTCCACGGTAACCACGGTGCCGCAGCCCTTGAGGTCGATGCCGGAGGTCTCACGCGTGTCCACGAGGTTGAAGCGGTAGCCCGCCGCCACCGCGATTTTCTCGGGCTGCTGCGAGATGGCGGGGGAGGGCAAGGGAGACTCATTGAGCCAACTATCATAGACCTCATCGTAGGTGTATCCATAGCGGTTGCACAGCTCCTCGAAGACGCGCTCGCGCACCACGGAATCGCCCGCGCCGATGGAATCGTAAAAGCCGGTACCCGACGGTATCGCCGCGAGGGCGTCATCGAAGGTAAGGTCGAGGTTGAGTTCGGCCCCAAGCTCATCGTTGGGGAAGGCGGATGTATACCACTCGCGCACGTTGTCGATATTCAGAAGACCTTCGGGGACGGGTTTGTCAGATTTCAGGCTCGACATCGTTTCGGCGAGGGAGATTTCCCCCGATACATCCATGAGGTTTCCCTTGCCGAAGATACCGGACTCGGCGAGTTCGTCGGTCGAGTGGTAGGTCGCGACATGATGACTGTAATCGCCGTCTGCGGTGATGTCGTGCGCGGTCAGCTCAAGGTTCTCCAAATCACCGCCCTGCCTCGCTATCTCGTCGAGGAGTTCATCAGGCGTATACGAAAACACCTCGACCGTCGGGTCCTCGTAATCGGTGAGGTAGCTCACGATGAGGTCGCCGGTCTCGGGGTTGTAGTACGCGGCGTTGTACATCGACAGCTCGCCCTTGATGCGGGCGACCTCGAATGCGGCATCCGCCTCGTGCTCAACGGCCTTCGCGAAGCCGTCCACGAGGGTGTCGGTGTCCCTGCAATCCCATTCCTCATCGCCGCGCATCTCCTCGCATTTGTCGATGAGACTCTTGTATTGGCCCTCCCACTGACCGCGCTCAGCCTCGCGACTGAGCATATCGCGGACACTGGCTGTGAGGATTCCGATGTTATCGAAAAGATAGTCGATGCCATGGTCCTGCGCCATAGCGCCCTCGACCACATAGAGGCCCTTGATTAGCTCGACGGCCTTAACTGGCATCTCGCTGGTGTCAGCGACCATCTGGCGGAGCGTTTCGCCATGCGCCCCGACGTTCATGGCTGGTAGGTCCTCCTCTTTGAACTCGCGCTCGTTGGAGAAGACTTCACCGCCGAAACCGTAGTCGTTTTCCCAGATGGCATAGGCCTCTTCAAGGCTGTCGATGCCGTCACGGTCAACGAGGTCGAGTCCCTGCACGAACTCCTTGAGGCTGTGCCCGTGTTCAATCATCCATTCGAGCTGATAGCGCTCGTAATCGGTGAGCATGTTCCATCACATCCTTTCCTTATCGGGCATCTAGCCCGATGTCATGTTTTTCCGTACCATCCGCCATCTCAGCTGACGCGGCCTTCATGGCTTGAGCCTCGCCCCCGAGGGTGATGCGGTCGTTACCGGGCATTCCGCGCGTACTGTGCAACTGGTGACACTCGATTGCCCTGTCGAAGCTGCCCGGTTCGGTTGCATCGAAACCGTAGAGATGGGTTTCGCCGATTCGGTCGATGGGACACACCTGCTCATGCCCAAGGTAGTCGATATAGGAGAGTATGCGGTTGCCCTTGCGGCTCACGCGCTCATGGCAGCATTCGGGATGCTCATGGGCGAACGCGGCCACCGTGTCGGGGGCGAATCCATGCTCCTCTCGGTATGCACGATGACGGTCCAACTGCTCAATCCTCGCAGCCCGCATGGCCTCGCGCACGGCCCTCTCTTCCTCGATGGCCTGTCTATGCAGCGCATCGCGCTCGGCGACCTCGGCATCGGTCATCGGTCGGAACGACCCGCAGACCGCATCCTCATCGAGCTTGTAGAAATCCGTCTCGTTGAAGAACTTGGAGGTGTGGTGCCACGACGATTTGTGGAAGAACCGCTCGAACATATCATCCTTGCGCATACCCTTGAGCACATCGGGGTCGAAGGACATGTCGAACTCATCACAATAGGATTGGATGGCCGCGACCATGGCTTTTTTCGTCCATTTGCTATTGGGCATCTCGCCGTCCTCGTAAGCCTCGGCGGCGCGTCGTGACATCGAGTGGCCGATGTACCCCGAGTTCACGTCCATCATCGGTGCCTCCTAAGAGAGGTCGGGGATGAAGGAAGGCTCACGCTCATCGACAGAGCCGTCGGCGGAGAGCGCCTGAGATGCCCTGCGCATGGACTCGGCCTCGGCTTTCAGGGAGATGCCCCTATCGACGAAGGCCTCGGGGGAATCGCCGTCGCCGCCGTTCGGCTCGATGTTGTCCACCGCATCTGCAATCATCTCGTTGCCCATCTCGGCGAGGCGGTCGTGGAAATTGCTGTTAAGCCATCCGTTGTCGAAGCCGAGTTCTTTTAGCGTGGCATTCACGTTCGCATCGTTCACTTCGAGACCGGCGTTCTCAAGGGCGGATTCGATGTCGGCGCGGTACCAGAAGTCAGGGCAGATGACCTCCTCACCGGCGTCGGAGATGGTGCGGCTCTCAAGGTCTGCCGCCGCGCTGGCGAGGGAATCGTAGTAGGTGCCGTGACCCCAGTGCCCGGTCTCCTCATCATAGCCGTGCGCCACGATGAACTCTCGGCTGCCGTCGGCCATCTTGTGCATCACGAGCGCGTCATCACCGTTGCGGTCGATGGGGACGTGATTCTCCTTCCACGCGGCGATTTCTGCGGTCTTGTCCATGCCTTTCTCCTTTCCGGGAGCATCGGCCCCATGTTCAGCCATGTGCGATTGCACGGCATTTCTCACGTTCTCGGGGGACGCGATGACCCAACCGTCCTCGGAGGCGATTTGAGCGAACACCTCATCGCGCGGGTCGATTAGCGGAGCATTCTCCTCGCCGTCCTCGATGATGGTCTCGATGCTGTCGGTGATGTAACCCGTGTAGTTCAACCCGCCCACGATGTCCTCGTATAGGTCGAAGTCGGGATTGTCGATGACCGCCAGCAGGTTCGGGTCGTCGAGGTGGACGTATGTATTGGCGATGCTTCCCGTGTAGTTATATTCCCACCAGAACTCGCCGGTCTGAGGGTTGTAGAGGTCCTTGCCAGAAGCCAGTGCCTCCTTGACCGCCTGCGGCGTGTCGAGGTGGATGTCCTTGCCGTCATTCACCATGTCCATGTGCTATCTCCTTGCCTTGTTGTACTTGCCCTTGGGCTTGCTATCGAACATCGGCTCTATCGTACCGTCCTTCTTGAGCTTCGCCTTGCAGTCGAAGGTCTTGCCCGTCGTCTTGGATATGCAGCCGGTGAGCTTCACCGCCTTGCCTTCGAGCAACGATGCAGCCTGCTTCGCCGTGAACATCTTGCCGCACCAGCCCAGCAGCTTGAAACCGCAGCCCGCGACTTGCTTCCAAGTCCCGTCCTCCTGCTTCTCGCTCTTGTTTGAGGAGCAGGTGTAGAAGGCCTTGCCGGACTTCGACTTGCGCTGCACCACGTCCGCGCCGCAGAGAGGGCACTTGCCCACGACCGTGGCCTTGGGCGCGATGCTCGCACCGACGTAGGCGGTGTCCTGATGGCCCTTGAAGACCTCGATGACGCTCTGTTGCAGGGCGTTCACATCCGCGTTGCCCTCGGCGATGTCCTGCTGGATGAGCCACCAGCGGGCGGTCACGTCCGCGCCGCGAATCTCGGGCGGGAGGAGATGGTAGAAGGCGCGGGCCTTCTCGGTGGAGCGAATCTTGCCCTTCACGTCCTCAAGGTACCCGCGTTCCTTCAACTTCTCGATGATGGAGGCGCGGGTGGCCGTGGTTCCGATGCCGCCGTGCTCGCCCTTCTTTCCGTCGTCCTTCTGCTTGAGGATGGCCTTGACCTCCGGGTCGGTGACGTACTTGGCGATGGAGGCCATGTCGGCGATGAGCGTGCCTTCCGTGTAGGGCTTGGGCGGGGCGGTCTCCTTCTCGGTGACGGCGCACTCGATGCGCTCAAGGCGATGGTCGCCTTCGTCAATCCAAGGGTTGCCGGATGCCGCGTCATCGCCGTCCTCATCGGAGACGTTGCCGAACACGGCCTTGAAACCGGCCTCGCGCACGCGCCGCGCGACGGCTTGGAACTCCCCGCCATCGACCGCAAAGACGCTGGTGCTCACATCGTAAGTGGCAGACGGGAGGAACTGCATGGCGTAGCGCTCCACGATGGCCGTGTAGACCTTGGCCTCATCCCCGGTCATGTCGGCCACGGGGGCGCTGACCTCCTGCGGGATGATGCCGTGATGAGCGGTCACGTTCTTCTCGTTGAACGCCTTGGAGTGGATGGAGTAGTCGAGCGGCCATGTTACCCCGACGTTCTCCATGGCCTGCGCCAGCACCACCGGTGCCTGCGCGAAGTGCTCCTCCTTGAGGTACTGGGAGTCCGAGCGGTTGTAGGTTATCGCCTTGTACTTATCACGCAAGTCCTGCGTGATTTGCTGGGTCTTCGATGCGGAGAAACCGTAGCGGCGGGACATGTCGGACAGCAGCACCGTCAGGTTGTAGGGCAGGGGAGGGTTCTCGACCTTCTTCGAGATGACCGTGGAGAAGGACATACCCGAGCCGTCCAGCTTCGCCTTGATGACATCGAGGACATCGCGGTCGAAGACGTGCTTTTCACCGGCCAACATGTCCTTGTCCGGCTTGAACTTGAACACCGGTGCTCCCGACGCGTCTGCACAGCTGCCGGTAGCGGTCAGCTCGTAATATTTCCGGGTGACGTGGTTTTCTATCGCCTCATCGCGGTTGACCACCAATCCGAGGGTTGGGGTCTGCACGCGACCGACGGAGAACAGGCCCCCGAGCCGCTTGGTGGCAAGGCGGGTCTCGTTCACGCCGAAGCACTTGTCCGCCATCTGGCGGGCGTATGCCGCGTCACCGGCAGGGCGGCACTGCTCGTTGGGTACCAGACGCTCGAACGCCTTGACGATGTTCTTTTCGATGTTGTCGTTGACGTAAACGCGCAGCACCTCTCCCTCGTAGCCGAGGTAGTCCAACACCTCATCAACGATGAGCTGGCCTTCATCGTCGGGGTCACCGGCGTTGATGACGCACTCGGCCTCCGGCAAAAGCGAGTCGATGCGCTCCACCAAGTCTTTCTTGTCCTCGGTCGGCTCCTTCGCCCAATCGTCGATTTGGATGGGCAGCACGTCCAACGACCATGGTTTGCCCCATGCGG
Organism: Catenibacterium sp. co_0103; assembly: GCF_004168205.1. Classification (GTDB taxonomy): domain Bacteria; phylum Bacillota_I; class Bacilli_A; order Erysipelotrichales; family Coprobacillaceae; genus Catenibacterium; species Catenibacterium mitsuoka_A. Next base: position 45,403 of record NZ_RCYB01000003.1, read on the forward strand.
GGTTCACCGCATCCGGCTCCACCAGTTCGAGCAGGTGACCGGCGCAGGCGATGACCGTGTACCCGTTGCCCGAGATGGGCAGCCGCGCCGATTCCGATACCTCCTTGCCGCAGATGGCGCGTGCGATGTCGCGTGCGAGCATCGGTTTCTCAGCGATTACCAGTTTCATAGGCTTTGTCCTTTCTGTCTCTTGTCCCTTCTGAAACCGAAGGGTTTATGGCGTTTCGCGATAGATTTATCCTCATCGGTGATGAGAGGATGAGCTACTGACACATCACGGTATTTGAAGTCGAGCGTCCGGCACGTCAAGTCTGAGACGATGAGCGCGAAGTCCACTCGGGAGAGCGATTTGACGGGGAGCCAGCATCGGAGGGTGAAGTCCTTATCCGGTGATGGGAAGTATTCGCACTCAGATGGCTTGTAGCCGTCGCGCCGCTTGAGCGGGGAGGGTATCTGGACAAGGTAGGAATCGTCAGCAGGTAGGAGATTTCGCGATAGTCCGATAGGCTCTTCGCGGTCAGGTCTGGCCGCGTATCTCTTGCCCGTCTCAAGTTCCATGAAGAGAAGGTCCAATGGCGATTTCCATCCATAATCATCGGGCTTAGTCTCCGCCATGGACAGAAGAGTCAGCAAGGCATCCGTTGTCAGGTCCTCCGATGGGAGGTAATCGAATAGGTATGAGACCAGAGACATCAGGAGGTTACGTTCCGAACGGTAGAGTAGTGGCGATACGCCGATGTCGGCATGGATTGAATCCGTAGCCGAGAAGAAGTCACGGCACCATGTGACGACATCCTCATATCCCTCGATTTCTGATATATCCTTCATCACGTCCATCTACCTATCTTCATGGTCATGTTCAAGAGTGGCACTGTGCTCTTTTCCTGCCAACTTCGCACTCGAATCACGGGCCTCCTTGGCCTTCGATTCCAACCGATAACCCTCTTGACCTGCGGTTTCGCTCTTGACTATGCACTGCGGGCAGCGTATAATAATCCTATTGAGGTCGGGTTCGACGATGTGGCTCCGAAGCAAGTGTAGCTTCGCAAGTGCATTGAGTTCCCGGCCTCTTTCTTCGTCATAATAGACGACCCTATCGGGCGTGATGAGGTTGTCGAAGTAGCGGGGGAAGTTCGTCCTACCGTAGACAGCCAAGATGAAGTTGGTCTCAATCTCGCCAGCCTCGTAATAACCGCGCCCATCGGGACGCACGGCCATGATGAGCGGCAGGTCATCGCAATCCACATCGCGCAGCACCACGAGCATGGTGTCCTCGCGGGCGGGGCTATCGCAGAGCATCACGGGATGCTCCATCAACTCGGGCAGGCGCTTCATCTGCTCAACGGTGAGTCCATGGCGGTGGGGGTCGTAGCTGCTCTTCGGTCGGATGGCATCGCGCAGGTGGCGTTGGGTGTAGAGCATCGGCAGCAGGCGGAACCCGGCCTGCACGAACAGCTCCGGCGTATCGCAGAACTTGACCGCGCTGGAACGGGGATACTCCCCGCAGGTGACGGCATCGACCTCATCGCCGAAGCGAAGGTACTCAGCGCACTTCGCGGCGTGCCCCGTGTAATCCGATGCCTTATCGTCGCCGTCTTTCAGATGCACCCCGCCGCGCGGGTCGAGGTAGGTGACGCGCTCGCCCTCGGGCATCGCCACCGAGTTCTCGTACTCGCGGATGGTCAGGATGACCTCTCGCTTGTTCATCTCATCTGGCATATGGCCTCCTTCCTTTGTGGTCTGATAGTTTCCAATATGTATAGTTGGGGCGGTTTTCCACCCTTCCAACAGCCTGCGGGTCGGGTTGAGAACCCTCCGGCCATTGAAAGCGTGGAAAACCGCTTATTCTCTACTCCAACTCCTCGCGCTCGACGGCCTTATCGCCATGGCTCTCAGAGCCGAGCTGGGCGGATGCCTCGCGGGATTCCTTGGCTGCCTCGTGGACGGAACCGGACTTCGCGGCATCGTCCTTGAGGTTCATGGACATGCCCATGACCTCCTTCTCGCGCTTGATTTCGTCGAGGGTCGCGCCCTGAGCGGCGCTGATATGAAGAGCGCCAATCTGGTTCGCGCTGTAACGCGGGTCGGCGATGACATCAAGAATCTCATCTGTGACCCACTTCTTGTCGGCTGCGGCATGATAGATAGTCTCCATCTGGCCGGGTTTGAAGGTGCCGTCGGCGAAGCGCGTCACCGTCTGGGTATCCAGTCCATAGGTCATGCCGGTGCGCATGGCGTTCATGACTTCGGCGGGCTTGGTCGGGTCGCACAGCACGTCAAGCTGCTCGCTCGTGAAGCGACCACCCGAGATGGCCGAATAGAAGCCCCAGACCTGCTCCATGGAGAGGTCATGGTTCATCAGACGCTCGATTCCTGGCTTTTCCATGCCTTCGGTGAGCGCCATGGTGATGACATTCATGTGGTCGGCGGTGTAAGTGCCGTCCGCGTATTCCTCTAAAGCGTCCATGGGGACATCGGACTTGAGGGAGTGACGCACGACCTCCATTTGGCGTGAGTCGAGTTTCAGCCAGTCGCGAGGGAACGCGATGTCATGGATGGCAGTGGTTTTCATAAGCTCACGAGCCTGATGTAGATGCTCGGCGGTGTACTCACCGTTCGAGAGCGTCTTGAAGACATCCTTTTTATAGGGGCTTGCATCGTGGTCGGCGAAGTCGGTATGCACGGCGATGCGGCGAAGCTCGCGCATCTGGGCATGGTTCAGGACCGGGTTCGCGATGCGCTCCGCGATGACGTCCGCATCGACGCCTACCTCGAAAGCCTTGCAGATTTGGTATGCCTGCCACTCGGTGTAGCCTCCCTGCGAGAGGACTTTGGCTGCTGGCAGGCGCAGGTTCACGGGCAAGTTGTTGAGCGCCGTCATGACGTTCTCAATCTGGTGCCCGTTCAACACGTCCTTGATGTCGCATTCATCGAGTGGAAGCACCTCGAAACCCGTGAGTTGCCCGTCGAGGCAGTAGCCGAGGTCTACGGGGACGTACTCACCGGACTCGATGATGTCCGAGTCGATTTCCGCCTCGGGCACGAGGCCCATGGCGGTGCGCAAATCCTCTGGCGTACCGCCATAGTCGAGGATGGTGTGCATCGTCTCCTCAATAGCGCCTTGGATGTCCATGGTGTCCGCATCGTCGGCCACATCCGCGATGCAGTAGCGGGGGAAGTAGTCTCCGACGATGGTGTATCGCGCGATGGTCGTGTCGCGCGGTACAGTGTAATCGACGTTACCGAGGTCGAGGCGCAGTAGTTGCAGCACGTCGGGGATGTTCTTGTCATATGCCATGGTGTTTTCCTACCTTTCTGCCATGATGGCTTTCTATATATCTACACGATGGAGTGGTCGTCGAGTGCCGGTGAGCCGGTGTCGCGTCCCTCTGCCAGCTTCTCGGAGGCGGCACGTGATGCCTGAGCCTCCCCCTTGAGGGTGACGCGGCCATCCTCCGAGCGGGCTTCCTCACGGCGCTGTCCCGTGCGGATTGCGATGACCTCCTCGATGCCGCTGCCGGGTTTGCTGACCTCGGTGAAGTAGTCGGCTACGCGGGACATCTCATCGGCTGAGAGGTCGCGATTCTCTCCGGTCTCGAAGTCGAACCCGACGGCCACGAGGTCGCCGCAGAGGATGGAGTACAGTTCTCCCTCCTTGACCGGTGAACTGTAATCCATCATGGAGAGGTACCCGGCCTCTTCCATGCCCTTCGTCGCGTACACCGCGCGGTTGGGCGGGCAGGTGAACAGGCCCTCCTCATTGACGTAGAGGCTGGTGCCCTCGCCGAAGATGACATCGAACGACTCGATGTTCCCACCGACAAGGCGTTGCAGGTCGTGTAACGTGGAACCCGTCTCATCGACCTCGATGTCGATTTCGACCGGGTTCCCGTTTGTCGGGATGAGCATGCCCTTCATGTCACAATCCTCCTTCCTAGCGGGCGTCCTGCCCACGATTTGAATGGTTTCCGTTATCGGCCATCGCGGCGGAAGCGCCACGGGCCGTCTCCACCTCGCCCTTGAGGGACACGGCTTTCTCGGGAGATTGGTGGGCTTTCACCTTCTCGTACTCGGCCCGTGCCTTCTCCATGGCGGGGCGGAGCAGGTCGCCGGGGACGCCTTGATAAGTGCAGAACCGCTCTGCGGCTGATGGGTCGGGGAAAAGATGGGGAACCTCGAAGCGATTCGCTTCCTGATTCCCGTGAGCGCGTCGCGCCATGCCTCCCCGTTGACGGATTTGAAGTCGGCGAGCGACGAGTAGCCGTAACGGGACAGCAGGCCGTTCAGGTAATCTTCGGGAAGATGGTAGTCCGCCAGCTCATCGCTCTCAAGGTCGTAACTGCCGGTGAGGACGGCCCAACCGCCGTCCTCAAAGGGCCATCCTATGACGTAATCCGTCCTCGTGCCGTCCTGCGCATGGAAGCCGAAGCCGTGGTCGGTGAAGGTTCCGCACTCCCTGAAAGTCGGTTCACCCTCGCCGATGGCATTCATCAGCTCAGTGTACCAGCCGCCCAATTCCGCCTCATCCTCGATGAACTCGCGCACCTTGTCCGCGAGGGCTTCACCGGCCCCACTCGATACATAGGGGTCGTTCTCGACTGCCTGAACAAGACGCATGAGCGCGGTCGCGTCGTTGAAATCCATAGAGCCGCCTCCTTTCTAACGGTCGCCATCGGCATCGAAAAGAGTTTCCGATGCTTTCTGGGCGTTATCGACCTCATGTTCGAGGTCGATGGTGGAAGCCCCATGCGCAGCCAACGCGGCAGATGACTCGCGTGCCTCCTTTGCGGCGGCTTTCAGGCTCACCGGGCTGGCCTTGGCGCTCTCATCGCCCTTCTGCGTCCATCCGGCGATGGTGAGGGAGGTGAAGAGGGTGGTAGTCGCTGCGCGGTCCGAGATGCGCACAGCGTCCTTCAACCCGTTGAGGACATCTGCGGGGACTTCATAGGGAACACCCGCGACATCATGCACGGTCGCGCTCGCGGCACCCGGAGCGACCTCGGCGCTCATGATGGCGGATGATGTGAACTCGGCGGTTTCGAGAAGCGGGTCGATGACTGGTGCCTCGTACTCCACTGCGGGGCAGCCGAATGCAAGCTCCATATAGCGCGGTGAGGGGCAGAGGGCGGGGTTCTCCCAGAGTTCACGCATCGCTGCGTTCACTGATTCCCAAGAGCCGTCGTATTCCTTGTCGTTAATGGTGAACGGCTCGCCGACCCACGCGTCCTCGATGACATCCAGTGCCTCCTCACCGGCATCGGTGAGCTGGCGGACCTCGACATCGACCCCGCCGTCGTGATGGTAACCGTGGATGAACAGGCTGCCGTTCTCATCCCAGACCTTACCAATTTCGCAGTCCTTGAACACGGAGTCGTGACCGCCCATCATGTCATCGAAATCCCTGTACGCGGTCATGCCATGGCGCGTGCCATCCCAGCGACCGATGGAGCCTCGCGCAATGATGCGGTTACCGCCGAGTGGATTGTCGTATGAGGACAGCGGGCTATCGGAGCCGTCTAGGAACGCCTTCAATCCGGCAAGTTCCTCGGAGCGGTCGATGTCCATCATGTTCATCGCGTTCTCGAATATCTCCTCCTCGGTATAGCTATCAAGAACCTCTTCCACGGTGATGCCTTCGCGGCTCGTGATGTCCTCGATGGAAATCTCGCTGCCCTCGTCGCCGTAATACACGCCCTCATCGAAGACGATGCGCTCTTTCGGTGTCTTATCCATATCCATGCTCCTTCCTAACGGGCGTCCTGCCCGATGTTCTCATGTGAAAAGGCGGGCGAGAAGAACCCGCGCCGCCCGGTCATCGTCTTATCTAATGCTCAGCGTCCCCATCGGCACGCTCATCCTCACGCTCGGGCGTCTGCCCGTCATGACTGTCCTGTTCGAGCTTGCCCGATGCCTCGCGGCTCTCTTGGGCAGCCTCGGAGACGGTCGGGACCTCGTAGCCCTTATCTGGCATGAATTCCTTCCAGAACTCGTTGAACGCGGTCTCGTAGCCCTTCTCGTTGACCGTGCGGACCGCCTCGGCGCTCATGGCGTAGGGATTCGGGAAATCGTAACCGGATTCCTTGATTGCCTCGAAGTCGCCACTCAGCTCACCATCTTCAAGAATCTCATCGTTTGAACCGAGGGCATCGTAGAGTTGCGAATCCATGGCATCCTGAATCGCGGTCTGCGCCTCGGTGGCGAAGTCCTCGATGTCCATGTTGTTGTCATTGAAGTCGATGGTGATGCCGTCGAACACATCGTCGTAAACCTCATCTGCCAGCGCGTACACGCCTTCGGCTGCGAGGCCTTCGAGAGCGGCGTACTTGGCGATGTCCTCCTGATGACTGTACATGTCCTGCGTGAAGCACTCGTATTGGGCCATCTGGGTCATCTTGATGAGGTCGCCCTTGCAACCTTCGAGAAGGCCTTGGAAATCCGCCTCCTCAAGCCACTCGTAGTTATCGGGAAGCCACTTGAGCAGGTCGTGGGTGTAGAGGTCCACCGCACCATCGGCGATTTCACTGAAGGCATCTCCGATATTGCCAGTGTAGTCCGTGATTCGGTCGCCGTACTCGCCGAGGTTGAGGCTCGCCTGCAAGTCCTCGATGGAGGTGAATCCCTCTGGCACTGGCGGGTGCTCGAACTCATGCTTTGCCTTGCGCTCCGCCTGCACGCGCTCGACCTCCTCCTTTACCTCATCAAGCTCGTTGTCAAGGGTCTCCGCGATGTCGGAGATTTCAGAGGTCATGAGCTGCATATCGTTCTTGAGCCAGTCGAGGGTCTTGCGGCAGGACTCCTAGGCGCGAATGGCCTGAGACGGCTTCTCGAATCCCATCTCATCGGCGAAGTCGTCGATATGACGGCCATCGACCGCGAGCGCGTCGCTCGCCAGCGCGGCGAACACATCCGTCGCAGTCGGCTGGCCGTGGACATCAGGGTTGGACTGGTACGTGGTGGTGAAGGACTCGATGCCGGGCTTGCTGAACTCGCAGGTGTACTTGCGGTGCTGGGTCGAGAAGTCACCCGGACCCTTGCTGATGATATTGAAGTCGAATTGGGAGAGGAGGTCGGCGACCCCCTGTGCGTCGTTGTAGTTTGGCATGGCGGCTCCTTTCCAAGGCTCTTGCGATTGCCCAATAATATATTATTAAAGAAAAGGGACGGTGCCGAAAGACCGTCCCTTTTCGGTTGATGGTGTTGATTTCTCGGTAAGTGGTTAACTGCCCAAAATCTCCTTTGCCCAAGCGCCGGACTTTATGAGGGCGATGATGAGAAGAAATGTAATGGCAAGGAACTCAAGAAGTATCAGAACTGATGCCGAGGCCAGACTTGCTGTTCCACCGGCCGGAATCGAAATCAGGAATAGAATGGATGCGCCTCCCGTAACACCACTTGCAGTTGTCATTGTACTGAGGGCGAGAGGATAGATAACGAGAAGGAACATCATCACTGCACCGGCGAGGACGGCGGCTGCGAAATTCTTGAGAAATCCGATTCCCATCTGCCGGGTCTCATCGAATCCCAGAAGGGCTATTGGAATGGAGGAGAATGCCGCCATGGCGTAGATTTGCCAAGCACGGGCATAAGCGACGATGAATGCGACCATGTAGGCGACGACTCCTCCGATACCGCTAAGAATAGACGCGCAGAGCGTTAAGAAGCAACCTCCTATCGTAAGTTCATCCCAAGTGGAATCAGGAATGTTCGAAGTGGTAAGTTCACCATTGAAAAATCCTGTATTGCTCTGAGCGGTGCCGATTTCTGGAATGATGTTGTCAACGGCTATCTTGTAAATGGCCTGCATGATGTCGAGCGAATTGACAATGAACCAATGTATGAGCACGTAGACGACTGCGAGAAACACGATGTCTTTTACAGCTGGGAGGGTCGCGGTCGCGTCGATGCGTTGGCTGATTTTCACGAGCTGAACCAACATGAAGAGCGCAAGAATAGATTCCGCGATAGGAATTACAGCTGTCTGATGGATGGTCTTCGTGAGTTCATAGGTGCTAACACCAAGCAGGGAGTCGAATGGTGCCGAGAGCATGTCGGAACTGCCGATTTTCATGGCGATGTCGTTATACAAGTTGAATCCCCAACATGACATGTCGAGGAGCCATTCGCAAACCATATTCTTGAGATTTGTTCCGACTTCCCAAAATGGCGCTGCGTGAACTGGTTGAGGAAATAGCAGCGTGACAGATGCGGCGATTAGAAGGATGATGGCTGGATTGAGCCTAGTAGGGAGCCTTCTTTTGATACGGGTGATTGTCTTGTTTGTATTTTCTTTCATATCTCAATCCTTTCTGCTCCGTCATCAACACTACAACTCGAAGTCATAAGATTTGTCAGAAAGGCTGTATGTGATGGCGATAGAGACCGGGTTCTCAGTGTTAAGGGTGAAGTTGGTGGAGACAACGCCGGTCTCATAATCAATGACCGCAGTCTTCTCCCATGTCGCCTCGGTAGCTGATGGATAATGGACTGCGCACCACGTGCTAAGTTCTTCGATGAGTTTATCGGTGCTATCGTCGAGAAGTGTTGTTATCTCGCTATTCAATCCCTTGATGCTGATGTCTTCGACAGTTTCGACCCTTTCATAAGGGGTATCTTTTTGGGCGAACATGGATGTGCTCTTGATGGTTGAGATGACGGAGGAATCATCTTTGTCGATGTTTCCACTCACATCCTGTACAGCAGACCCTTTTCCATCCGCATAAGTCACGATATGAGTACCTGTGTCTGTGTCAAAGACGATAGTGCGATATGTTCCACCATAACCGTCTCCTGTTTTTTCCATACGAGTGATGGCATAGCTATGGGTGTTGGACTCACCGTTCACAGACTCGGTATACGAATCTCGGGAGAAGCGAAGTGAGTAACGACCACCTCCCGCAGACCATACGGAAGCTGAAAGAGTGTCGATGAAGTTTTTTGTCTCATCATCGTAGTTGCTGATGGCTTCTTTCTGTTCCTTAGATAGAGGGGTGTCGGTATTATCGGAGGCATTTCCCTTGTCTCGTACCTCATCTGTCTGTACGGCTGCTTCCTCCGCACGATGCTTAGCCACGTTGATGGCGCTGACGGCGGAACATCCAATGAACACGATGAGCATGAAGAGTAGGATGATAGCCCCCTTTTGATGCTCTCTGATGAATGTTTTAATGCTCTCCATTTGTATTTTTTCTCCTTTTTTTATCGCCAATCCCAAGGGTAACCGCATACAATCCAACCTCTGCCGTTCTGGGAGACCCACTCAGAAAGAGGTATGGTTCGAATGCCAGAGTTTACGCTGTCCATGACCATACCGTCACCGATGTAAATGCCCACATGGCCGTATGTATTGCCTGCTGCGGTATTTGAACCAAACTGTGCTGACACCAGCATCCCAACCTTTATTTCTGATAAGTCCGTTGTTGCACGTGAGGGATAATAGCTTGCGCCATATCCTTGATGGCCTAGAACACTGTTACCGTTTCCCCATACCTGATAACCAGCGGCGCGATAAACATTGCTGGTCCATGTTGCGCACAAGGAAGCACCAGGCCAGCTGACGCGATTGCACGCATCTACAATGTCCTTCTGCCATTGCTCGGCGCTGACATAATCTTGACCGCCGCCAATTGGACCGGTATTCAATTGGGCGAGAAAGTTTCGGGCGTATTCGAGCCTCTTGTCGAGACGAGACACATCATCATTGTAGCTTTTTCTACTACCCGGTCTTTCATGGCATGCCATGAAAGAATATGTGGCGAGTTCAACATCGTTGGAGGTTTTCATTTCCTCGCCATTTCGATAATAGTCGCTACCGAAACGAGGCTCATATCCATCTTCGAGTTCATAATATGTTTCCGCGAGGGCATCATACCAATCCCCAGCGAAATACCCAGTTCCGAGTTCGCCCGAAAATGACCACTCCATCTGCGCGGATACCGAGTTCCATATCTTGCCGGTATTGGCACACCAGCGAAGGAAGTTGTTCTTGTTGGAGCCGGTAAGCTGTATCAGACCGAACGAATCGGTTCCATATCCGTCATCACCAGACGTTCCCGGATTCATTGATGATTCTTGCTGCATATTTCCAAGAATCGCCGCGATGCCTTCGTTTGAATAACCGTGACCTTTTAGGTATGTGGCGACCTCTGCTGGGACGCCACTCAAGCTACCAATACTTTTCTTTTCCATCTCATCATTAGCGCCACCGCCGAGAATGGCTGCCAACAAAATGAAAATCAGGAGGAACCCGATAAGGAGGAGAACGGCAGGCGAGCTAATGGCAGCAAAGAAACCGCCCTTCGAGCCTGACGCGATGAGGTGGAAACCACTTTTCGCTGCACTGGCTGTTTCTTTAGCCATCTGCACATTATGCGCAGAGGTATAGACGTTCCTCTTGAAGTACCCTGCGGCCTGAGCCTTGCGCTTCGCCTCGACCGTGTTTGCTACCTTCTTCGCGGATTTCTTCTCGGAGAGCTTGCCGAGGCTTTTGTCCGATGATAGGGGGTCCTTGCCGCCGAGGTGCTTTTTCACGCCTTTCGCGACGTGGTAGCCGACCCTCGCTCCGTCATAGACGTTATCCATGCCCTCAAGTTCTGAACCTTGGAGGGTATCGCTCACCGCACCCCTTGCGGCTGCCTTACCGGCACCTTTCACCGCGCCCTTGATGTCGAGGGACCCGGACTTACCGCTGATGCGCCTGCCGATGGCGCGACCGGCGCGGTACGCGCCCTTTCCGCTGTTGTAAAGGTCATCAGCGCCCTCAAGTTCGGAGCCTTCCAGAGCGCTATGGACGGCGGCGTGAACCATGGCGGCGGCGCTGGCCTTTCCGGCCTTGCCTTTTGGGGACGCCCCGCCAGATGCGGAACCGGTCTTGCCGTTCCTTCCATTGGTGACGGCGGCGAGGGCGGCACTGGCGGCACCGCCCGTTGCTGCCTTCTTGCCAACCGAGTAGAGACCGCTCTTCAACGACTTCTCGCTCTTGTCGGCGCGTCCTACTATTCCGGTGTTGACGGCATCCGTCATTTCCGTCTGCAACACGGATTGTGACATGGCTTGTTTTTGGCCGGATGTCGATACGAAATCAGAAGGCTTCATTGACGTTCACCGTCCTTTCCCGGCTTAGATAACTTTGCCGTCCTTCTTCTTGGAGCCGATTTTCAGCTCCTTTGTCTCGTTGGGGTTCGTGCTGAACAAGTCATAGAGCACGTTGCCCGACGGGAACTTGCCGCGAATCGGCACTCGCGCGTTGCCCGCGATGAGCAGGCCGTCACCGGCCTCGGCGGACTCGTCGATGCACTCCTCCTCCTGCTCGGAGAGGTTCAGCAGCTCCACCCAACGCATGCGGTCGAGCGGGGACTGCTTGAGAAGCATGATGAAGTCGGCGTTGAGCACGATGTTCTGCGCGGCCTCGTTGTTGAGCATCGCCACCGCGTTCTGGGTGATGCCCGTCAGCAGCAGGCCGAACTTGCGCCCCTCGTTGGAGAAGCGGGAGAAGTAGTTGAGCACCGTCGGGTAGGCGAAGAGCGACTGCATCTCCTCGACGTAGAGCCACGTGCGGACGTTGCGCTTCGCGTTGAAGTACATGCGGTTTCGCACGGCCTCACAGACGTTGATGAGGGCGAAGACCAGCATGGAGTCCGGCAGGTCCTTCAAATTGAAGTCCACGATGCGGGTGTTGAAATCCACGTTGGACTGGCGGTTGAAGAAGTCCATGGACCCCTTGACGAAGCGCTCGTAACGTAGCGCGATGGTCTGCGCCTGATGCTCGGGCTGCTCAAGGGCGATGTCGTAGAAGTCCTGCAATGTCGGAGGGAGGCCGTCGCCGCGCTCCTCGGCACGCTGGAACGCAAGCTCCACGCAGCGCTGGATAATGGACTGGTCAACCTCGGAGAGGGACTGACCGGACTCGGCTGCGGAGGCACCCGCCTGCGCCAGCATCGCGTCGATTTTGAACGCGATTTGCTCGGTGCGGGGCATGTGCTCCACGGACACCGTGTCGAAGGGGTTCAGGAACGTGTCGGTGCCAACGCCGAAGTGGTAGGTGGTGCCGCCGTAGCGCTCGGCAATGGCCGTGTACTCACCGGCGCGGTCGATGACGTAAATCTCGTCCGTCGGGTTGGAGAAGATGGTGCCGGTCATCTCGGTCTTGGTGAACATACCCTTGCCCGAACCGGTCTTGCCGCAGACGAAGCCCATGGGGCTTGTCAGGCGCTTGCGATTGCACATGACGAGGTTGCGGGAGTGCTTGTTCTGGCCATAGTAGTTTCCACCGGCATCGTCAAGCTCCTGCGTCGCGAAGGGCACGAGGATGGCGACCTGCGCGGTGGTGAACATGCGGCTTATCTCGACGTGGTTGTGGCCGAGGGGCAGCACGGAGTTGAGGCCCCGGCGCTGCCGGTAGTCGTAGGTGTCCACCTCGATGGAGTTCTGGCGGGCGGTTGAGATGATGCGCATGACCTGAGCGTCGAGCTGCTGCTTGCTCTCCGCGTAAGTGTAGATGAGGCCGGTGAAGACGTAGAGGCGCTGGTTCTTGTTCTGCAAGTGGTCAAGAACGTCCTCGGTCTCCTCCTTGGAATACTTGAGTTCCTGCGGCAGGATGGAGAAGTCGTAGCCCTTGTTCACGGCGCTGCGCTGCTCCTCGATTATCTCCTTGTCAATCCACGCGCTGCGGGTGCGGACGAAGTTGATGGCCTTGGACTTGTCCATGGGCTGCACGAACCATGTGACCGCCATGGGGAGCGGCAGGTCAACGATGTCGGCAAGTGCCCGGTCGGAAAGCTCGGAGCCGAACTTCTTCATGACAAGGACCTGACCGTACACGCCGTTGTCCAGCTTGAAGCAGTCGTTGAACATGCCGTCCGGTCGCCAGTCAATTTGCGTCGGGGCGATGCAGTCCTTGGTGGTCTGCACGCGCTTGGCGGAGATGTCCTTCTGGTAGTCGAAGTAGAACGGCTTGTAGGGGTTCAGGAGCGAGTGGATGACAGATAATCGCTGGGTGCCGTTCATCAGGTGGGCCTTGGACCCCATGGAGTTTAGGATGCGGCTGGATTCCGTCTCGATGCGGGAGAGCTGGCGTGCCGCGTCGTCCGCCGTCTCGGCGGTGACCGAGTAGGTCAGGTAGCGGTTGCGACGTATGTTGGACACGCCCTCGCGAACCTTGTCGTTCAGGATGTCGTTGAACACCTGCGCGTCATTGCGGGCGGCGTCGTTTCCCTGACGGGCGACATCGAAGAACTTCCGGTTGCCGACCTCCTCCTTGAGCAGCGGCGTGTTGATGACGCTCATCTGGACCAGCGTGTTCGCGCCGAACTGGTCGTACAGGCGCGTGAGTGCGGAGAACATGGATTTCTGCTGCTCGTCGCGCACGGAGTGATAGCTGGTGTCAGAGAAGGAAATGGAGGAGGAGAACAGACCCTCCTCGACCTCGCAGATGCCGTCTTGGTACATGCGGTTGTAGCCGATGTAGTTCACCACGTCCTTCGCGCCCTCGCGTTTGCGGCGGGCATCCGCCGTCTTCGAGGTTAGTTCCTTGTCGCGGTCCTTGAGCTGGGACTTCACGGACGTGTAGCTCTTGCGGGCCTCTTTCTCGGCCAGCTTCGCCTCCTTCTTGAGGCGTGCTACCTCCCGCTTTGCCTGCCTCTTCTCCTTGCGGGACATCTTCTTGCCAGCAACGGTGGGAGCACCGGCGAAGGAGCCGAGCGCCGCCACATCGACCGAGCCGTTATCGGCGTCCATTGGGCGGTCGTTGCCGAAGCCCTCGCCGGAAGTGTGGACGAAATCTTCGATGTCGAAGCCTGCGTCGGTGTCACGCGATGACATGTCCGGCTCGGGGGGAGTAGGATTCGATTCCCTTGAGGCTGCATTGCTTTCGATAGTGTTTTCCATAGACCCTTCCTTTCTTTACGTTCTTCCCATCGGGTGAAGCGATGAGACCGCTGAGTTGCATAGAGGGAACGTAGAAGATGCGCTCCACACCGAAGTTCGCCTTGAGCCAGAGTGCGGCGAACTGCTCGAAGGGCATGCCCTTCGGACGGATGAAGCCGCAGCACCAGAACGGGAGGCTCACGGCGTAGATGAGCATCATGTTATCGCCGACGTTCCAGCCCAACACGAAGTAGATGTAGAGGCCTGTGAGGACGGAGCAACCGAGCGCACCCGCGATTGAAGCGAGGGTGCGCCCGGTCATCTTGCCCACGACCTTTGGCTGGTACTCGGCGATGTCCTTATGTACCGCTACGGATAGCATATAGGCACCGCCCCTTTCTTAGAGTCCGCCAGCCCAACCGGTGTTGAGCTGACCGAAGTAGATGGCCGCACCCACGACGATGGCACCGCCGACAATCATGGCGATGGCACCGGAGAGCTGGCCGCCGCCGCCCTGCATGCCGTCTTTGATGGTCATGCCGAGGTTGATGAGGCCGAAGACGACGAGCACGCCGCCGAGGAACGTCACGCCCTGCGTGAGCATGTTCACTGCGTTATCGAGCATATTGGTAACTTCCTTTCTGATTTAGTCTATTGAGTGTCGGCATACACGTGGCCTAGAAGCCCGTGAAGCCGTAGATGGCCGCGAACCCGGTCACGGCGGCACCGGCGGCAATCATGGCGATTGCCTTCCTCAGTTCCCCGCCGCCAGCCCTAGCCCCATCTCGAAGGTTGATGCCCAGATAGATGAGGCCGAGGAAGATGACCGTGCAGCCTATGTAGGCGATGGGCTTCGCGGCGAGCCTGACGAGTTCTTCCAATGTCCTTTCACCGTCCTCTCCTTTCTTGCCCGTGAGCCGCATGCGCGGCGCAACGCGATAAGCAGATGCGCCGACGAGTCAACATAGATTATAACCGCTTGCGAAAGTGTCTCGGAAAATCACCGCTTCTCTCCGGTCGCGCTGTCATCATGGTCGTCATACGGTTCGCATCCGCCCTCCAAGTAGCGCTTGAAGTCGAAGGGCTTGTCGTGCAAGCGTTTGGGGTTGCGCTTGTCCACGATGTAGCAGTAGCGCTTGTGGGTGTGCGGGTCGAACTTGTCGTCCATGAGCGGGTTGGTACCCGCGATGAGCAGGATGGCCTTCCTGCGGCTCATCTTGCCGATTTCAGCGGCGTCGATGAGGTCGCGGCCTTGGATTTGCAGGTTCTTGCCAGCGCTTGAGGACTGACCTGTGGATTCGTTGTAGGTCATCTGGTGGATGGTCTGCTTGCCAATCATCTCGGCAATCTCCTTGTTAGTGGAGTTCGACTTGCCGCCGAGGAACAGGGTGGAGTCGCAGCAATCCACGATGGTCTGCGCCTTCTTGTCGTACTTCGATTCGAGCTGGGACATGGATTGCAGGATGATGGTGATGCCGATGTTGCGGGAGCGCGTGACGGCGATGGTCTCCTCAATCTGCGGGATGGTCCCGATGTTCGCGAACTCGTCGAAGATGAAGTGGACGGGAGTCGGCAGCTTGCCGCCGTAGTCGGTGAGTGCTTTGCGGCAGAGCTGGTCGATGCACTGCCACATCATGATGGCGAACAGGAAGGAGAGCGTCTTGTCGGTATCCGAGAGGATGCCGAAGACCGCCACCTTCGCGTCCGGGTCGCCCAGCGTGTCAAGCTCCATCTCATCGTATTCGAGCAGGCTGCGCACACCGGCGGTGGCGATGGGGGCGAGGCGCACGTTGCAGGAGATTATGATGGACTTGAGGGTCTTGCCCGCCGCGACCTTGAAGTTCTTATAGTTCATCAGCGCGAAGTCCTCATCGGGCGACAGACCGCCGCAGTCGGCGGGACGCACGCCGTCGGAGTTGCGCTTGAGGTTGGTCGGCTCCCATGACCAGTCCGAGTCTCCGGTCGCGTTGCCCGTCCCGAAGTTGCGGGAGAGGCCGGAGATTCCCATCGACGGCGCGGGAGCGCCGCCCTCGTTCGGGATGTAGCGCTTGCCCTCCTCGATTTGTAGGAAGAGCAGGTCGAGCGGGGACTTGAAGTTCTCGTCGTTCTCGCGGGCCTCGGCCATGGAGAGCAGCGTGAGTAGGCTCGACAGGTTGTAGTCCTCCGGCGGGAACCAGTCGCGCAGGAGCGCGATGAGCGAGGTGTACAGCATCTTCTCGGAGTTCTCCCAGAAGGGGTCTCCCGCCTTGCCGTCGCCGTTGGTGTTCATGATGTAGCAGTTGACGAACGACAGGATGTCGGTGTCCGTCTTCACGTACTTGAGCGGGTTGTAGTGCATGGACTCATCGAGGTTGATGGTGTTGAACGACTTCACCTTGTACCCGTTGTCCGTGAACAGGAACCCCGCGTCCTTGAGGAGCGTGCCCTTGGGGTCGGTGATGAAATAGCTCGTGTTGAGCTGGCAGATGTTCGGAGTGACATAGTTGAACGTCTTGCCGGAGCCGGAGCCGCCCACGACCAGCACGTTCAGGTTGCGGTCGAGTTCGGGGTTGAACTTGGGGCGGTGCAGGGCGAGGCCGAAGTTCTGGGTGAAGATGAGGTTGTTGTCCTCCGTGGTGAGGTCGCGAAACTGCTTGCCCTCCTTGAGCGTGCCCCAGCGTGCCGAACCGCTCTCCTCACCGGCGCGGAAGTTGCCCACGAAGGCGACGTAGCGCAGCCAGAAGAGCCAGACGAGGACGCACATGGTCAGGCCCGCCAGCATGGCGTTGGGTGACATGTCGATGTGCGCCGGGTTCTCGGCGATGAGCGGCCACATGGCGGCGAAGCCGTCGCCCCAATGCTCGAAGAACTGGCCCCCGAACGAGGCTACGGCCTCCCAATAGCGGTTCCCGAGGTAGAAGCCCACACCTGAGAGCAGGGTGGTCACGAGGGCCGAGGTCGCGACTTTCTTGTTGATTTCAGGGTTTCCCTTGCCTTGAGCCATAAGCGACCCTCCTTCCTAACCCTCGCGTCCCGGCAGGGCACGGGAGAGCGAGACGGCGATGGAGGCGCGGGTGGTCGGTGCGGTGCCCTGTGCGAAGCGCTTGTAGCACCCGAGGCAGAAATCGTCCTCGGGTCGGATGCCGTTGGTGTCGCGGGGGCAGGTGCCGTCATTGCGCTCAAGTGCCGTCGGCTCCCAACTCATGGTGATGCCGTCCGCGCTGATGACGCGCTTGCAGCCCGACTCTATCTCGTAGAACAGGTCCCCGAGGTCTGTGACGGTGGAACCCGATGAGGAGGGACGCGCCGCGTCGAGGAGGGCCTTGAGGTTTCCGACTGTCCGCTGCTCCAATGAGCACCAGTCGCGCAGGTATCCGAGGCAGGCGTAGAGGAGCTGCCTCGCGCTCTTCTTGAAAGCCGCGTTCCCGTCGCACTCATCGCGCAGGACGCTGGCGCTTATCACCGCATCGGCGATGGCCTCGATGTCGCTGTCAGATTCCATGGCCTGCAAGGGGTTCGTCGCAAGGCGCTCCGGCAGATAATCGTTCATATGGGTCATATCAGGCTCCCTTCTAGCGCTCTTGCTGGAACTTGTCGGAGATGTCGCGGTCGGGGTAGTCGTTGGTCTGCGAGAGCTGCTTGCTCGCGGCGCGGCACTCCTTGGCCTGAGAGTTCAGGTCGTACTTCTCGCGGCTACGGTCGGACTGCTCACGCACCATGGAAGGTGAAACCTCGGTGCCGTTCTGCTCGCGCTCGATGCGCAGCGTGTTCACCATAGTATCCATGCCATCATGGGACTCGATGCCTTGATTGATGTCGGGAGTCGAGCCGTTCATGTCGAGGGAACCATCGGTCACCTGCGGTTCACGCGAGTCCTTGACGTTTTCCAACGACGCCCCATGACTTGGACCGTGGTCGAAGAACTCGATTCCCAGTTCCTCCGGTGCATGACCGGGAAAACGCGTCTCGACGGCCTTGATGACGTCCTGCTTGTGCTTCACATCCACAAGGAACCCCATCTTGCCGTCAGGACGGTCATACGTCTCGATGCCGTGCTCTTTAAGGTCGCCGCGCACCGCGTTGCAGATGAGGTTCAGGTCCTTCTGCGGGGGAACGACCTCGTGGGCGGTCTCATTAGCGGTCGGCTCCTTAGGCGTGTTCTTCTCGAACCAGTCGTGAGTCACATCGCACTTGTACCTGTCCCGGAGGGTCTTCGCTCCGACGGCCCAGTCCATCAGACCGTCCTTGTTTGGTCCACGGTCGAGGATTTCACCGTTCTCATCACGACGAGCTTCGTAGAACATCAACTCGCCATTCTTGCCTTCCGTGACACCGATGTCCTCCTTGGCAAGGAGTTCCTTGAAATCATCGAAATCGCGGCACTGTTCGCGGGCGTTGAGCACCTTGTCGCGTATACCCTCGGTGTGGTTATAGGTATCGTTTACGCGGTCATCATATGTCTGCTCGGGAAAATCCGCTGCGCGAGACTCCTGTTCGATTATTCTTGCCTTGACCTGATAGGGTTCACCGACGCTTTCGACAATGAAGTCCTCGCCGGTTGCCTTTCCGACCATATCGGTAAGCTCATCGTGAGTGTAGCCGGAGAAGAACACCTCGGAGTCCATATCGAGGTCAGCGGTGTCCTGTTCTGAGAACGTTCTGACTTCGACTTTATCTGGCGTATCGGTGAAGCGAATCGCCACGGGGATAAGCGTGACATCACGTAGATTAAGCTCTATGCCATCCACATTCGGCAAATCCGGTAGATTTTTGATGGGCTTAAGGCTTTTGAACACATCCTGCGTCACAGGTTTCCCATTTGCAATCAACTCGGAGATTTCCCCGCATTTGAGATTGGTCATGACCTCGGAGAATTGCACGGTGCATTCCCGCACCTTTTGAAGGTCATCTTTGGCAAACTGGACATACCCATTGCCATTGTCATCGGTCATCGCTGCGGCATAAGTGCCGTTCTCGCGCACAACCTGTGCGAAATAGGCCGCATCGGTCGAGTTTCCAAATGGCATGCAGATATGCTCGCGAGAAGCCATGACCTCGGCCTTTATCGCGGCCTCTTCTTTCGACATGCCTTCTTCTTCGAGCTTCGCCTGTTGCCAATCGCGGATGGCTGACTTGAAATACTCATTTAGGATTAGGCCAATCGCTTTTTCACTGTATCTAGTGATGTTGCGAAGAAGCATATCGCCTACATCGTCTCCAAAATCTTGCGCCATGGTCATCTTCCTTTCTACTTGTTGTGGACGCAGTGGGGAAGCGGATGGCCCGTAACCCCATATGCCGCATTATATCCGAGCACCCTATCTGTGCCCCGCATCCCTTACACGCAGACCGTTGGACGAGTTGCCAACAAGAGGGTGAAGCTGGGGCAGATGATGCGTATCGGATGTCGTCAGTCGCCATTTGTGATAATCAATGGCAAATGGCGCTCAAATCTTTCCAGTCCCGTGTGATGTCTGGATGTAAAGTATCTCTACAATTTCTACATATATGTTCTTCTGAAAAGCTATTTTCTCGGCAAACTGCATGGTCGTATCGTGTTCCTTGTAGAAAGGAGGAATCACGATGATTTCAGAAGAAGAGAAGATGGCAGCCGTCAAGATGTTTTGCGCCTATTGCAAGAGGACGCTTCGAAACGCGAGGACGGACATCATTCGCAAGCAGGCGCGTGAGGCGCGATGGGAGACCGTGTTCTCCGACATGCACGAGAGCGAGCTGAACAGGCTGGCCTCACCCGATGACCTCATATCGGAGGAGGTCGTGTTCGAGGTGGTCGGTCGGGAGGTCGTGGTGATGGATACCGTTCTCGCCGAGGCCATCCATGGCCTCTCCAAAGGCGACCAAGCCATCGTCCTGCTCTACTACTTCGCAGAGTGGACGGACAGGCGCATCGCCGAGGAGCTTGGGTGCCCTCGCTCCACGGTCCAATTCAGGCGCTCGAAGGCGCTCCTCGCGCTGAGGGCGCGTTTAGAGGAGGTGATTGGCGATGATGAGCTATGAGGTAATGGTCGCGGCGGTCTCAGGCGACCCCGTTGCCATGCAGAAGGTCCTCGCCTATTTCGACGGCTATATGGACCAGCTCTGCACGCACGCCTTCCTCGATGAGTTTGGGCGCGTCGAGTACGGGGTCGATACCCTGAGAAAGACGCAGCTCCAAGGAAAGCTGCTCGCCGCGATGCTGCGGTTCGAGCCGTGATGAGGAGGTGGGCGCATGGGTGCGAAGGACATACCCGTATGGGAGAAGTACACGCTCACCATCGAGGAGGCGGCCCGGTACTTCCGCATAGGCGAGGGCAAGTTGCGCCGCCTTGCCTCGGAGATGCCGCCGCCTGACTGGGTGGTGATGAACGGCAACCGCGTTCAGGTCAAACGCAAGGCGTTCGAGCGGTTCATCGACGCGACGGACGTGATTTAGATGATGAAAAAGAGCCTTGGTTATGCTATAATAGCAGTAGCATACCAAGGCTCTTTCCATATGGAAGGAGCGATATATGGATGTCACAGAAAAGACGAGACAACAAGAATAGGATACTGAACACCGGCGAGAGCCAGAAGGCCAACGGCCTCTATGTCTTCAAATACACGGACGGGGACGGAAAGCCGAAGTTCATCTACTCATGGAGACTGGTGGAGACCGACAGGCTCCCTGCCGGTAAG
The DNA here is from genome assembly GCF_004168205.1 of Catenibacterium sp. co_0103. Taxonomy (GTDB): domain Bacteria; phylum Bacillota_I; class Bacilli_A; order Erysipelotrichales; family Coprobacillaceae; genus Catenibacterium; species Catenibacterium mitsuoka_A. The sequence continues at coordinate 65,917 of NZ_RCYB01000003.1, forward strand.
AGGCCGTGCAGGCCGCTGCGCGAGAGGGAGCGCGAGATACGCCGTGACCTTGAGGACGGGATAGACCCCATCGGCAAGAAGATGACGGTCAGCCAGCTCTACGCGAAGTTCACGAGATGCCGCCTCGACGTGCGCGAGGGGACGGAGAGGTCGAGGGCGCAGCTCAAGCGATTGCTCTTCGAGGATGCGATAGGCTCGCGGGAGATAGGCGGCGTGAAGCCGTCAGACGCGAAGGAATGGGCGCAGCGCATGAAGTCCAAGGGCTTCGCCTACTCCACCATCTCCAACCACAAGCGGTCGCTCAAGGCGGCGTTCTACTTGGCGATAGCCGATGACTGCATACGCAAGAACCCGTTCGATTTCAAGCTCGCGACCGTCATCAAGAGGGACGTGACGGAGAGGGAGCCGCTGAGCCGGGAGCAGGTGGACGCGCTGCTCGGTTTCATGCGGTCGGACGCCGTCTATCACAGGTACATCGACGAGGTGGTCATCCTCCTCGGGACTGGGCTGCGCATATCGGAGATGTGCGGGCTGACCGAGGCGGACATCGACCTGACGAACAGGGTGATTTTCGTGGACCACCAGCTCGCTCGCGCGGTCGGCGGGGGATACCGGGTCGATGAGCCTAAGACGGAGAGCGGCAGGCGCTACATCTACATGACCGACGAGGTGATGGCCGCGTTCGAGCATGTCATGGCATCGAGGCCGAAGGCGAAGCCCCTGAACGTCGATGGGCGAACGGGCTTCATCTTCCTCAACAGGGACGGGCTGCCGAGGGTCGGCGGCGATTACGACCGGGTGTTCAGGGGGCTGAGAGGCAAGTACGCGAAGAAGGGAAAGATGGAGCTTCCCGATGGCATGACACCGCATACGCTGCGTCACACGTTCTGCACGGAGATGGCGAAGGCCGGGATGAACCCGAAGGCGCTGCAATACATCATGGGCCATAAGGACATCAAGATGACGCTCGGGTACTACGCCCATATGGACGGCTGCACGGCTGCGGAGGAGATGCGACGCGTCGCGGCGTAGTAAAAACGCGTTTTACTACTCGTTTTACTACTCACGGCCATCAAGATGCGCCGGGATTCGCCAAGATACGGGAACTTCCCCAAAAGGCGAAAAAGCCGGGAAAGCCCTTGGAATCGGGCTTCACCGGCTTTCGGGAAGTTATGGGAACATGCTGGAAAATGTCGCGTTGATTTATCATATAATTCAACTGAATATAGGCTCTGTCCAAATACTTTATTCTTTCCGTTAGTAGGACGACCATAGCGCTT
>NZ_RCYB01000004.1 GCF_004168205.1 Catenibacterium sp. co_0103
GTAGCGCATATGTCTGATATGCCGTATAATCTTGTTGGTGTATCATTGCAAACTAAATATACCACAAAAGACGGACCTCGGTCCGTCTTTTGCTTTTTATGAAACTATAATGAGTTATTTACCCGTTACAGCCTCTTTTCATTTGTTTGTTTACGATATTGTGTGGGTGAACAATGATAAGTCTTACTAAACTTTTTAGAAAAGGCCAGAGCATCAATAAAGCCCACACTGGCTGCAATTGTAGATACAGGGAGATTTGTACTCTGTAACAAGCCTGCAGCCTTTTTTAATTTAATTGAAAGCAGATATTGTTTAGGTGAAATATCAAATTTCTGATGAAATAATCGTGTCATATAATTTGCATGAATACCAAACTTATCCGCAATCTCACTCATTTTAAGGTTATATTGATAATTCAAATCCAAATAAAGACGAATTTCTTCGGCAAGTGAATACTTCACATTATTATTGAAATGGATATTTAACTCTTCATACAACATTGCGAAAATATGAAGAAGTATACTATTTGACTCAAAATATTCAGCATCTGTATTAAAGGATAAATCTAATAGACGTTCAATCTGTTTATAATATTGATTCACATCAACATTATGAATAATATATTGATCATGTGTATCTTTTGTAAGGGAGTAAAAATATTGTTCCGAATTAATACCTAAGAAATTAACCCATCCATATTTCCATGGATGGTTTTTATCTGCTTGATAGGTAGCCACCTTATTGGCAGGAATGAGGAAAATATCTCCTGCCTTGACATCAACGGAATGTTCATTAATAGTCAGTTGTCCTTTTCCAGAGAAGACAAAATGCATCACATAATAAGATCTTACAATAGGTCCATAGGTATATTCACTTTTACATTGTTCTATTCCAGCACTGTATAAAGACAAATCCGTATTGGCTTTATAGGTTTTGCTGTGAATACGTTCTTTATATTCTTTCATATGATCCCCTAAGTTAGTTTTTTCCATATATTCGTTATGTATTTCTATTCTTATTATATTCTTGACGTTGTTTAATGTAAATAAAGTGAGGATTATGTATGAAAAATAGAAAACAAGCATATCATATAGAAACAGAAAAAGGGTTAATCAATGACCCAAATGGGCTTTCCTATTTTAAAGGAAAGTATTATGTCTTTTTCCAATGGAATTCTAATGCGACAGACCACTCATATAAAGTATGGGGAAAAACAACCTCTCAAGACCTTATACATTGGAGTGAGCCAGTAATCGCATTACAAGCTTCTGAATCTTATGACAAGGATGGGACGTATTCAGGAAGTGCAGTCAGTGATGGTGAGACACTATCTCTTTATTATACGGGAAATGTGAAAGTAAATGGTGTCAGATATCCTGAACAATGTCTTGCACAGTCTGAGGATGGTATACATTTTAAGAAATATGGTTCTGTACTCTCTCTTCCTGATGATTATACAGGTCATTTTAGAGATCCTAAAGTGACTAAGGAGGATGTCTGGAAAATGATTATTGGAGGACAGAATAAGAAGACTGGAAGAGGAGATATTATTCAATATACATCAATAGATGGAACCTCTTTTAAGTTTAATAAGATCATTGGAATATCTAAACAATATGAAATGATAGAATGTCCTGACTTATTTACACTTGATGCTCATGAAGTATTAATTTATGGTCTGCAGTCAAGAAATAATGATACAGATGAATGTCTTGATGCGCATGCTGTGTATTTAATAGATACATTGAGTGATTTAGATAAAGGACTGCATATGGATGAAGGGTATGATTTTTATGCACCACAAACATTTGTGGATGACCAAGGAAGACGTATTATGCTTGCCTGGATGTCACGTTTTAGTGATGCGCAGGAAGTAGAATTCGCTAAGGATGGACATATTCATTGTTTAACAATGCCTCGTGAATTATTTGTAAAAAAAGGAAAACTGATACAGTCACCTGTAAGGGAGATGTATGAATTATGCCATGAAATTCCTTATACGAATCATATGAAAATACAAAGACAGGCGATGATAGAAATCAGTCCTTTGAAACATATGTCTTTTTCAATCAATAAGGAATTAAGCATTCACTTTGATGAAGGAATACGTATTGAACGCTATGATTGGGCAGAACAGAAATATCAAAAGAAATCATGGCCTATAAAAATCAATCATATGGAAATATGGCTGGATACATCAAGTGTAGAAATATTTGCGAATAACGGAGAGTTTGTTTATTCTGCACGTCTTGACCCACAGGCTGAAGACTTGCTTCTTGCAAGTAGTAAAGAATCACAAAACATCAACGTATACAGATTGGAGATTTAAAATGATTACAATAAATAATAGTATAATTCATCTTAGAAATACACATATTAGTTATATATTAGAAGTATTAGATCAAAAGTACATTTTACAAAGATATATAGGTAAACCACTTCGTCATTATCATAAAAGTCCAATGACTTACTACAAACGTAGCTATAATACTGAACATGATGTCAGTATTGAAAATGCATCTTTTGATGATCTTCCTTTTCTCTATCCACAATTAGGTCATGGAGATTATCGCATACCTGCCATTGAAGTAGAAGCACACCATCAACGTTATTGTGAATTATTGTTGAAGGAAGTGCATGTGCTAGATGAAAAGAAGACTCTTCCAGGTTTACCTTCACTTAAAAGTCATGGTAGAAGTGAGACACTAGAAGTAGTCTATGAAGATAAGCCTATCGGCTTAGAAGTGAGTCAATATATCACTATTTATGAGGATTTAGGCGTTCTTTCATTTTCAGCTTCTTTTAGAAGCTGTAAAGAAGATCTTATTCTTTATAATACACAATCTGTTTCTTTAGAACTTCCATCACAGGATTACCAAGTGATGACAATGTATGGCTTACATGCAAAAGAAGGCAATATTCAGCTATCTGCACTTAATACAGGTATATTTCAAATAGAAAGTACAAGAGGCAGCAGTAGTCCACAAATGCATCCATTTGCGGCATTATTATCAGGTTCTGATATATATGCAATGCATTTAATTTATAGTGGAAATTTTTGTTGCAAGATACAAAAGGATTCATTTGGAAAAGTTCGTATGCAGATGGGTTTACATCCTTCTATGAATAATTGGCACTTACATAAAGGAGAAGAATTCTATACACCTGAAGTTGTCGTGAATTATAGTAGTACAGGTTTAGAAGGGATGAGAATGAATTTCCATGAGCTCTATCGTCATCACTTATTACCACAATCACAGGAATTACCTCCTGTATTATTAAATACCTGGGAAGCAATGTATTATGATGTGTCTTTAGAAAAGATTGAAGAACAAGCCAAACGTGCGAGTGAACTAGGTATTGAATTACTTGTGTTAGATGATGGCTGGTTTAGAAAAGAAAATAATAGTCATAATTCTATGGGAGACTGGAAATGTAATACAAGTAAACTTCCAGGTGGTATACAAAAAGCGGCTGAACTTGTTAAATCATATGGTTTGAAGTTTGGCTTATGGTTTGAACCAGAAGCAATTAGTAAAAACAGTGATTTATATATACATCATCCAGATTATGCATTATCAGTAGATGGATATGAACCTACTTTAGGTCGTCATGAATATCTTCTTGATCTATCCAGAGAGGATGTCCAGAATTATTTAATTCACATGCTTGATTCTTATCTTTCTACAGGATTAATTGATTATATCAAATGGGATATGAATAGACCGATGAGTGATGTATGTTCTCACATCTCTCAGTATAGTACAGAAGTGGCTCATAGATATATGCTTGGTCTTTATCATGTGCTTGATGTGATTACATCTCGTTATCCTGATGTTCTTTTTGAAGGATGTTCAAGTGGAGGTGCACGTTTTGATCCAGGTATCTTATGTTATATGCAGCAGAACTGGGCCAGTGATAACACGGATGCACTTGATCGTAGTGTGATTCAAGATAGTTTTAGTCTGCTTTATCCACAATCAGTGATAGGTGCACATATAAGTGCTGTTCCTAATCACCAGACAGGACGTATTACATCCTTAGAGACACGTTATGATATCGCAAAATTATTTAACTTAGGTTATGAACTTGATCTTACAAAGTGTACAGATGATGAATTAGATGATATTAAGAAGCAGATTCAGGAATATAAAACGGTAAGAAAAGAAACACTTAACGGTGAATTACATGCCCTTGAATGTGATGAAAATCATTTAGGCTGGGAAGTAGTCAGTCTTGATAGAAAGACTGTTTATGTTGTCATAATGACTCGTTTTTATAATCCTCTGACTGCCCAGAAGTACTTTAAGTTAACATACTTAGATGAAGATTCTGATTATTTAGAATGTCATACACAAGAAATCTATGGTGGAGATGAACTGCAGCATATGGGCTTATGTGTACCTTTAGAACATGGTGATTTTAAAACTTACACATTTATATTAAAAAAAGTATAAATGGTTAGAAAAAACCATATTTATATTATGTTATTCCATTCAATTAATGCGCTTTACGAGGTATAAATATAATCAGTAAAGCGCTTAACAAATTAAAAATGAAAGGTTAGAAAAATGAACGATAAAGAACTTGCATTAAAGATTATTGAATTAACTGGTTCAAAAGAAAACATTAGTTCAGTAAGACATTGCGCAACAAGATTGCGTTTAGTAGTAAAAAACAAAGATAAAATCAATGTAAAAGCAATTGAATCTTTAGATAAGGTAAAAGGATCATTCTTCAATTCAGGACAGTATCAGATTATTTTAGGGACAGGTTTAGTAAATCGTGTCTATGATGAAGTAATCAAGGTCACTGGAGAAGAAGGTAACAACGATGAAAAAATAGTATATGGAAATAAATTCCAAAGAGCTATTAGAACATTCTCTGATGTCTTTGTGCCAATTATTCCTGTACTTGTCGCAACAGGTTTATTCATGGGTCTAAGAGGCTTATTGACTCAAGAAGCTATCTTGCATCTTTTTGGTTTAACAACTAAGAGTGTTCCTACAAACTTACTTACATTTACACAGGTATTAACGGATACCGCATTCGCATTCCTTCCTGCACTTGTATGCTGGTCAACATTTAAGAACTTTGGTGGCAGTCCTGTAATTGGAATTGTATTAGGTTTAATGCTTGTAAGTCCTAGTCTTCCAAGTGCATATGATGTTGGTTCTGGTGCTGCAAAACCATTGATGTTCTTCAATTTCTTAAAGGTATCTGGTTATCAGGGTTCTGTATTACCTGCCTTTGTGACAGGTATTCTTGGTGCTAATATGGAGAAATGGTTAAGAAAACGTATTCCAGATGCATTAGATCTTATTCTTACTCCATTCCTTACATTACTTATTGGTATGACAGTTGCATTATTTGCGATTGGTCCAGCTCTTCATTCAGTTGAAACAGGTGTATTATTTGTAGTTGAAAAATTATTGCAGTTACCTTTAGGTATTGGTGGTTTATTATACGGGAGTTTTGGACAGTTACTTGGTATCTTTGGTATTCATCATATCTTAAACTTCTTAGAAATCAGTATGTTAGCCAATGATGGCTGGAACTATTTAAATCCAATTGGTACTTGTGGAAACATTGCACAGGCAGGTGCTGTATTAGCTATCGCAATTAAAGTCCATGATCAGAAAATGAAACAGGTTGCTTATCCATCTGCTTTATCTGCTGCATTAGGTATTACTGAACCTGCAGTATTTGGTGTCAACCTTCGTTTAGTAAAAACATTTATCGCTGCAATGATTGGTGGAGGTGTTGGTGGATTCCTTGCTTCTATCTTCCATCTTAAAGCAACAGGTATGGGTATTACAGGTATTCCAGGTACATTACTTTACTTAAATGAACAGTTACCATTCTATATTCTTGTTAACTTAGTCGCATTTGCGGTTGCTTTCTCTATTACATGGTTATTCTGTGTTCCTAAGGCAGAAAAAGTTGTAGAACCAAAAGAAGAAAAAGAAGTTTCTAGCGAATCTTTATTTGCGATTGCATCAGGAGATGCGATTGAAATGAGTGAAATTAAAGATCCTATGTTTGCAGAAGGTATTATGGGACCATGTGCAGCTATTGAACCAGCTGATGGTAAGATTTATGCTCCTGCAGATGGTACAATCAGCTTTATCAGTGAATCAGAACATGCAATTGGAATCATCACAAATGTAGGTGCAGAAATTCTTCTACATTTAGGTATTGATACAGTTAAAATTACCGATGAAAAAGTATTTGATACAAAAATCACAATGGGACAGAAAGTCAAAAAGGGTGATCTTCTCACTGTAATGGACTTAGATGGAGTAGAAAGACATCAGTGCCAGAAAACAGTTATTACGATTGTTACTAACTATAACAGCTATACTGATATTGCTCAGGTGAAAACAGGTTCAATTACGCCTGATGATATTATTATGGAGTTATCACTTTAGTCAGTTCTTTGAACTGACTTTTTTGGAGAATAATATGAAAACAATTGTCAGCGATCTAGATGGCACATTACTTAATAGTTATGGAGAAGTAGATTCCTTTACTAAAGAAGTATTGAATACATCACCTATTTATAGAATTATTGCGACAGGACGTAGTTACAAGACAGCTTCTCCTTTGTTGAAGGGAGTAGATATAGATTATTATGTATTATTGAATGGTGCGGAATGTCGAAATAGTCAGGGTGATATTCTTTATAAAGAAAATATCGATTTAAAGATTGTACATACTATTATGAATGGCTTATTAGAACGTCATATAGATTTTGAAATTAATACGGAAGAAGGAGATTATTCTACTGATACTGTATTTTGTGATACAACAGCACAACTCACTAAGCAACATCTTCAAGATTATAAAGAAATAAGAAAGATATTTATATTTGTGCATGATGAACAGAAAATTAATCAAATCAAACACTGGCTTGATCAAATAGAAGGAATTAATGTCACTTCATCATCCTGGTGGAATATTGAAGTTACATCAATGAATGCGAATAAAGCACTTATGGTAAAAAGAGTGATAGAAATACTTCATACTTCTGATGATGTTTATGTATTTGGTGATGGTTATAATGATATGAGTCTTTTTAAAGACTATAAGCATACACGAGCTATGAGTAATGGTGTGAATGCACTGAAACAGATAGCAGAAAAAGTGATTGATAGTAATGATAATCATGGTGTTGCGAAAGAAATAATTGATTTGGTTAAGGATTAGAAAAAGCAGGCGGTGCCTGCTTTTAAATTATTTCAAAATATTTTAATGCATTATATAAACCATCTTCATCGATATCATCTGTGACATAGTCTGCAGCTTTCTTAACATCATCTTCTGCATTACCCATGGCAACAGAAATCTTTGTATATTCAAACATATCAATATCATTCTTGCCATCACCAAAAGACATTGTTTCACTTTGATCAATAGAATAATACTTTAATACTTCATGAATACCATTCTGTTTACCACCCGTCGCAGGAATGATATCCACTGCCTGAGGGTTCCATTGTGTTTCTTTACAATGAGGCATAAGTTCCTTAATTTCTTTTAATCTTTCATCATTTGTATCATAAGGAATGACCTGATAAATAGAATGTGTATAACCTCTATGAATATCTCCTAATTCTGGTAGTGGTGTAGAAATAGCTTTCTGTACTTTTTCTACTACTTCGTTATTAAAGTTGATATACATGAGTTCATCTTCTACAAATATGCAAGGCATATGGTTTGTATCTACATAATTGATGATGTTGTTGATGTCTGTTTGTTCAATAGGAAGTCCATAAATCATTCCTTCTTTATTGAAACAATACTGTCCATTTAAAGTGACACAGGCATCAAACTCTAAATCCTGTATAGGAAGATCCCTCATCTCACTTAAATGTCTACCTGTCGCAACAAATGTAAGTATACCTTTTTCTTTTAATAGTCTTAATGCTTCTTTAGTAGATTCTGGAACACTATACGTAGTATGTGAAAGTAATGTTCCATCTATATCAAAGAAAATTGCTTTTATCATAATTCATCCTCCTGTCTTATTTATCATACTAAAAAAAGTTCCAAAAAGGAACTCTTACATGAAACTACTAAAATCATGATTAATGATTTCTTTACAAGAGAAGATTCCATCTTCATACGTACATATAAAGATAGCACAGTTCTTAATACCCTTCTTATAGTGAGCTACATTATATTCTTCAAAGTTTTTAATAAAGTTGGCACAAGCAGCTCCATGAGATACAACAAGGACATTATCACCTTTTGTATTTTCCATGATTTCTGTAATTGTCTTTACAACTCTTTTCTGTACTTCATCCTGTGATTCTCCACCATAAGTTTTAAAGTAATCTAAATAAGGAAATGGTGGATTAAGACATTCATCTTTTCCTTCAAAGACACCAAAGTTCATTTCTTTTAATCCCTTTAAACGTGTATAAGGCATATTGTGATGTGTCACTATTTCAAGTGTATCACTTGCTCTTTCACTTGTGCTGCAATAAGCATCATCAATCTGAATATGATTGTCATCAAACCATTTTGCAGCCACTTCTGCCTGCTTAATTCCAATTTCTGTAAGAGGTGCATCACACCATCCCTGAATCTTATGCTGTAAATTAAATAAAGTCTGTCCATGACGCATTAAATAAAGTGTTTTCATTGTAATTCCTCCTTTATATTTGTACAATAAAATTATAAAACATGGGAGTTACTACCGTGCAAGAAAAAAGGAGTATTTTTTATGTATACAATGAAAGAAGTTTGTCAGATTGTTGGATGGAGCTATGAAACGTTAAAATATTATTGTAAAGAAGGGTTAATCCCTAACGTAAAGAGAGATAAGAATAACTATCGTGTCTTTGATGAGAATAATATTGAATGGATCAAAGGCTTACAATGTTTAAAGAAATGTGGTATGAGTTTAAAGGATATGCGCATGTATCTTGATTATTGTATGCAGGGGCCTGCTTCTATTCCTGAACGTGTAGATATGCTTAATGAAACAAAAGAAGATCTAGAAAGAAGACTATCAGAAATACAAGAATCTTTAGACTATATTGAACAGAAAAAAGAACTCTATAGAGATATGCAGGAAGGTAAGAAGCCTTATGTAAGTTATGTATATCATGTAGAGAATTAGGTGATACTATGATAGGTAGAGTAGATTTTAATATGATTATAGATTTGAATCATTTATTGAAGAAAGAAGGGTATGATTATTCTGTTCATTCTATTGGTGGATGTGCAAGTTGTGGTCTTAATTTGAGATGTGAGGGAGAAGAAAGTGATTTAGAAGATGTGATGAAGGTTATAAATGACTTTCTTAAGAAGAAGTGGTTAAAGGCTGTCCCTAGTTTAGAAGATCCCTATACTCTTGGTATCATCTCTACATTTCATAAGGAGGTCAAGTGATGTTTCAGTTAAACTATCAAAGTCATAAATCTCTCTATGAACAGATTGTAGATAATATTAAAGAACAGATTATGACAGGTGTATTAAAAGAAAATACCCAATTACCAACAGTAAGAGAACTCTCTCAACTATTAACTATTAATCCTCATATAGTTCAAAAAGCATTTCAGACATTGGACCAGGAAGGCTATATCTATACAATTGCGAATAAAGGTACTTTTGTATCATCAAGAAAACATGTAAAGATAGATGAACAGAAAGTCGATGATATGATTCAGGTGATTGTAGAAGGTTATAAAGAATTAATCCACATGGGTATGACTCAAGATGAAATACATAATAAGATTTTAGAATATATGAAAGGGAACCCTCATGATTAAAGTAAAAGATTTATATAAAGTGATTGATGGAGAGGTTGTCCTTGATCATCTCAATATGCAGGTAGAAGAAGGGTCTATCTATGGTTTGATGGGTCCTAATGGAGCAGGTAAAACAACACTCATTAGACATCTGGTGGGTGTTTTAAAACAGAATGCTGGAAAGATCTTTATAGAATCACAGCCTGTTTATGAAAATATAGAAATAAAAAGAAAGATAGGCTATATATCTGATGAGATGTATTTCATAGAAACAAGCTTAGAAAGAAATGCGAAAGTCTATAAAGACCTCTATCCATCATGGAATCAAGAAAGATTTGAAGAACTCTACAAAACATTTAAATTAAATCCTACAAAGAAGATACAGATATTCTCTAAAGGAATGAGAAAACAAGCATCATTTTGTTTAATTATGTCTACAATGCCTAAATATCTTATTTTAGATGAACCTATAGATGGATTAGATCCAATCGCAAGAAAATTAGTCTGGAAATATATTATTGATGATGTTGCCCAAAGGGATCTAACAGTTCTTATTTCTTCTCACAACTTAAAAGAATTAGAAGGGATAGTGGATCATGTAGGTATATTGTATAAAGGTAAGATTATGAAGGAATTTGATTTAGAATATATTCAAACGCATATTCATAAAATACAGGTTTCATTTGGAGATAAAGAAGTTCATTTAGATGATTTAAATATTGCGTATCAGGAGGAAAGAGGTTCAGTAAAAATATTGATTATTGAAGACTCTCTTTCTAATATTAGAAAGGTTATAGGAGATCAATCTCCTCTTATCTTTGATATACTTCCTTTAAGTCTGGAAGAACTCTTTATATATGAAGTAGGAGGAGAAGATGATGATATCCAAAAACTCATATTTTAATAAAACCTTCTTTAAAAACCTTATGAAACGTTTCTGGATCATTGGTTTAGGGATGATGGTATCCTATGTTTTATTATATCTTTATCCTATCTACCAGGGTGCAAGTTCAGAGGGGTATCAATACTATGCAGCATATCTCAAGGGATCTTATTTTATAGGTAATCTTATTATCTCTGCTATTGCGATACTTACAAGTGTGGCTTTACTCTATTTCTATCATAACCGTACAGCCTCTACAATTATTCATTCTATGCCTATTAAAAGATCAGAACTCTATTGGACATCTTTTATTGCGGGAATGATTTTAATGTTTATACCTCTTATTCTTACAACAGGGATACTTATATTCTATGGTAAAACAATTCCTTTATATTATAGAGAACTTTCAATCAACCGTTGTCTGAGCTGGTTTTTGATTCAAAGTGCAATCATATTCTTTGCATATGGCATTACACAATTCTGTGGTATTATCACGGGTAATCTCTATACGCATTGTATATTAGGAGTATTTTTTAATAGTTTACCTTGGCTTAGTTCACAGTTTTTTACTATTCTTAAATCAGCCTTTACTTATGGTGTAGAAGAGCCTTCTGTCGCTTTTGAGAACTATTCTACTGCCTTCAATTATGTATTAAATCTAGAAAAATGGCTCACATTGCGTACTCTTGCTTATTTGATTATTTATATTGCGATAGGCATCAGTTTGGTCTTTATTGCCTACTTCATTTATAAACGTGTTAAATTAGAATACATCGGTTCTTCTGTGGTTTTTGACCGTTTAAAAGATATAGTTGTCATTATAGGGACTCTTGTACTCTCTTCATTTGTGACATTCTTATTTATATCCAATGAAACATCTATTCATACAATGCGTATCACTTTTGTGATTATAGGTATCATTGATTCATTTATAGGTTACTATATTTCAAGAATGATTGCAGATATGACACTTTATGTCTTTAATAAGAAGAACTTTAAGAAGTTTATCATCTATCTTGTGGTCTTCTCACTCATGTGCGTCTTCTTTGTATTTGATATCACAGATGAAGAAAATAAGATTCCAAAAACAGGTACTGTATCTTATGTGACATTCAGTTCTGATTATTCAGGTAATCAGGATGTTAGATTGAATGATTCTGATTCTATTGATATTATTCATGATATACATAAAGATATCTTAAAAGCACCACATAATTCTAATGATTCTTCTCATTATTTCAGCATTACTTATCATCTCGTAGATGGTAAAACACTCACACGTTCCTACAACATATCACAGGACTGCTTCGATAAATATGTGAAGGATGATATGAAGTCTCTTTATACAAATGTCTCTTATATGAACCAGATCTTTAGAAATATGCATTGGGTAGAAGTATCTGTTATGAACTATACAGATGATACAATGGACGATACAGTCTATTTAAAAGAAGATGACGTTAGAGGTTTGAAATATGCTTTAAGAAAGGACTATGAAACTCTTTCGATGGATACTATTTCAGACGCAATTAATAACTATAAATATAGTATTGAAGTCATTAATGATGCAGATTATGTACTTACTTTCTATATTAATAAGGATTTTGAGAATACAGTGACATACTTTAAAAAGAGAGGTTATTATAGAAAGATATTTAAGTGAAAAGACGTATCACCAAATAGGTGATACGCTTTTACTTTACAATATAGAATTGTGCACTATAGGCAGGTAATGTCATTTCTATTTCATTTTTTATATGAATTTCTTTATCTAGATTATGTGATTTACCACTATATAATTCATTATCTGAATTTAATAGAAGATTCAATGTTTCAGGTTGATCTACTTTATAAGTATATGTCTTATCTACATTATGGAAGTTAAAGAAAGCGACTATTGTTTCTTGATCACTCATACGTTTAAAGACATAAATACAATCCTGTTCCTGATGACAATCTACCCATTTAAATCCTTTTTCACTAAAGTCATACTGTGATAAAGAAGGATGTGTCAAATAGATGTTATTTAATTCTCTCATGAAATGAAGGAAAGAATCATGTATAGGATACTTCAATAAGAACCAGTCTGGTTCCTTTGTTTCATCCCATTCTCTAAACATCGCAATCTCATTACCCATGAAGTTAAGTTTCTTACCAGGATGCGCAAACATATACATATAAAGTGCTTTGACCTGTGCAAACTTCTCTTCATACTCACCATACATCTTATCAATAATAGTCTTCTTACCATGTACCACTTCATCATGTGAGAATGGAAGAATAAAATGTTCATTATAGAAATACATCATAGAGAATGTAAGCTTATGATAGAAAGAAGGTCTTTCTTCTGGAGTCTTCATAAAGTAATCTAATGTATCATTCATCCAACCTAAATCCCATTTATAATCAAAACCTAAACCACCTTGGTCAACAGGACGTGTTACACCTTGATAAGAAGATGAATCTTCGGCGAAAAGAAGAGTATGAGGCACTCTCTGTTTAAGTCCTTTATTAAAGTTCTGAACAAAGCGAATCGCTTCTCTATTCTCTCCACGACCACTATTACCCTGCCAGTAAATAAGATTACCAACTGCATCTAGTCTTAAGCCATCAATATGATATTCCTTTAACCAGTAATAAGCAGAAGAATTCAAGAATGAACATACATCACCACGAGAATGCTGGAAATTACATGTACCCCATTCACTCTTACCTACTGCATCATTAGGATAATTATAAAGAGGTGTACCATCATAGTTATTCAAACCAAATCCATCAATCGCAAAATGAACAGGTACAAAATCAAGAATAACCGCAATATTATTTTCATGACACTTCTCTACAAAATATCTTAAATCATCAGGCGTACCATAACGAGATGTAGGCGCAAAATAACCAGTAGGCTGATAACCCCAGCTTAAATCATTAGGATATTCATTTAAAGGCATGATTTCTAAGAAGTTATAATGATTCTCTTTTAAATAAGGAATAATTAAATCAGCCATTTCACGATATGTATACCAGTCATCTGCTTTTTCACCTGGTTTCTTCCAAGAACCAAAATGCATTTCATACACATTAATAGGCATATCTTCACTAAATCTTTGATTCATCCAAGCATCATCATGGAATGTATACTGATTCATATCAAAAATAATAGATGCATTATTAGGACGTACTTCACTTGTATACATATAAGGATCACAGTGATCTACAAAAGACCCATTATTATAAATACGATACTTATACATCTGTCCCGCTTTCGCATTTGATATAGTCGCTTCAAAGAACTGCCAATTTCCACAACGGTTCATAGGTGTTTCCTGCCAGTCATTAAATTCGCCAATAACTGCCACATGAGATGCTGCTGGCGCATATGTTCTAAAAGTTACGCCATTCATATGAACAAAAGCACCTAGATACTTATAAGTCTCAAATTCCTGCCCATTATAAAAATTATTAAAATCCATATGTTACCCTCCAATTTCTCTACTTTAATCATAAGATAATTAGAAGAAAATTTCATCTGACATTTTAAACGATTTGTTTGGAATTACACATGTAAAAACCCTCCACTTAAGGGAGGGTTTGGTGATGATTATAAGTGATAATCCATAGGATATGTTAAGTATTCTAATGTATCTAACTGATCAACAGTGACAACACCAGCTGGTGCTCTAAGTAAACTAGGAATTCTATTTACTATAGTAGCACATGTATGTTCTACTGTAGCTGGTTTAACTACATGGAATTCAGTATCTGGTTCGCCAGTAATCTTCCAATCACACATATCACCATCATCAGGACCATAGACCTTACCAATGCACTGTGTTTCAATAATAGGCCCCTGGAATGTTTCTGTAGTAACGACTGCAGCCATACCAATACAATTTCCTTTTGGAATTGTTTCACCCATTGTTTCAGAATACAAATCAGTATCATGGAAATAAGGCACACATTTTTGTGTCTGTGACTTAATAGTCCATCCCATACGAGATGCGAGAGCTTCATTTGAGTTCCATACATAAGATGGTTCAATTTCTTCAGGATGGGCAATTGTTGCTTCAAACTCTTCAGGTGTTAAACCTACACCATGTGCTTTCGCAAGGGCTAAACCATATTCTTCTACATTATAGCTAACTGCCCCTTCAATCTTAGTAATAGTATGACAAGAACCAGCTACTAAACCAACCATGTTCACCCAGAATGTATCTTCCATACCACTACCTACAAATGTACATCCTGTTTCTTTCGCAAGAACATCTAACTTATTCATTCTTACTGGATCAGTTGTCCATGCATCTGTTGCTTCTTCACATGTAGTGATGACATTAATACCTCTACTTAAGCATTTTTCAAAATGATCAAAACAATCACTCACAAGTGAGAATAATGTCACAACTGCAACATCAGCATCACAATTATCCAATACTTCATCGGCATCACTACTGATCTTTACACCAGTCTTAATACCTAGTTCTGCATAATCACCTACATCCATGCCCACAATTGCAGGATTATTATCAATGGCTCCGACAATCTGCGCACCTTTCTCATACAAATAACGTAAGATGTATTTACTCATCTTACCACAACCATACTGTACAACTTTAATCTTTTCCATATGAAATACCTCCTAACTAAAGGATAAACCCTCATCAATGATGAGGGTCAACCTTTTTATAGGCAATTGGGACTTGTAATCTTAGATACATAGAACGTTCATTATCTTTAAAGAATGTGAGTTCTATTAATACTTCACATATATAATCACCAATCACTTCATAATTATTTTCCATACAATACTTTAGTAATCTTCCTGCATACTCTTTCTCATTATTAAAATCATCCATATAGATACAAGCATACATACCACTTTCTAATGTCTGTACAGATTCCTTTTTTGGAAAGTGTTCATCTACAAAAATAAATATATCATGAGTAATAAACTCTTGTTTCAGGAATCTCTTTCTTTTAAGAAAAGTTCCCACATTACAATAATAGACTTGGGGAAGATGTTCTTCTAATAATTGATCTTTGAATTCTTTAAGTATTACCTCATACCCATCCTGATCATAATCATAGAAGTTCTTATTCACTCGTTTGGCATAGATGTGACGTTCATCAATATACTCAGTTGTCAAAGTGCCAGGTGTAGGGGATTTACGGTATCTTTCAAGAGAATAGATTGTACGTTTGATTGCATCTCTTTTGCGTAAAATATCATCCATCTCTTTCTCTATAGAACGCTGTTTCTTAATCAGTATTGCTTCTATAAGAGTAGGATCTTCTTTATCCAACAATTCCTTGATTTCCTTCAAGTTCATTCCTAACTCTTTCATATACCCTATTAGATCAAGTCTTGCATTCTGCTTCATATCATAATAACGATAGCCTGTATCTTCATCAATATAGATAGGTGTCAATAATCCCCATTTATCATATAAACGGAGCGTATTAATACTCACATGATTAATTTTAGCCATCTTCCCAATAGAAATTAAACCTTCATGCATACAATCACCTCCTTCTATAATTCTACCATTTTTAGAAGACTAACTTGTAAGAAAAATGTTAGAATGGGGAAAAGAGGGGGTTAAGGTATGTCTATACTTACTGATACAATTAGAAAACAGTTCAAAGAAGGGGATGATATCAGAGATGAAGATTTGACTACGCCTGATACAGTTCAACGATTTGATAATATTCTTTATGGTGATGATCCAGAATGGAATACAATGGATCTCTATATTCCTAAAGAAGAAAAAGAAAAACTTCCTATTATTATTAGTTTCCATGGTGGAGGCTGGGTATATGGAGATAAGGAAAGATATCAATATTATTGCATGAGCCTTGCAGAAAGAGGTTTTGCGGTTATTAACTTTACTTATCGTCTCGCACCAGAATTCAAACATCCTGCACCTCTTGAAGATATGAATCAAGTTGTTCATTGGATCATGAATCATGCAAAGGATTATTTTTTAGATACAGAACATATATATGGTGTAGGAGATTCTGCAGGAGCGCATTTACTAGTCCTCTATACATCTATTCTTACAAATAAGGAATATGCTTCTACCTATGACTTTAAAGTACCAGAAGGCTTTCAATTTAATGCGCTCGCATTAAATTGTGGTGCTTATAACATCACGCTTGAAACAGAATTGACAGGAGAACTTATGAAAGAATATCTACCAAATGGAGGAACAGAAGAAGAATTTAAAGCAATCAATCCAAAACAATATATTACTTCAGACTTCCCTCCATGCTTTGTGATGACAGCAGAAGGGGACTTCTTAGTAGAAGATGCGCTCACAATGAGTCAAGTACTGACTCATCATAATGTCCCTCATATATATAAATATTATGTAGGGGACAAACCTCTCAATCATGTCTTCCATTGTAATATAAAACTCAAGGAAGCAACACAATGTAATGATGAGGAATGTCAATTCTTCAGGAAATATTAAAAGGTTATTCGTCATCCGAATAACCTTTTTGAGTGTTTACTTTAATCCAAACAATGTTTCAATACATGAATCATCCATAACTCTATCTGTCACAGGCATATCTGCATGTTTTAATAAAGAGTCTACATGGTCTTTAATTGTCACATCTACAAGTTTATTGACATCAATACCTCTGAGTTCAAAAAACAAGAACGGATTCTCATCTAATTTAGCACCTATACCATAAAGTACTGCAGCGACATGTTTACACATAATAGCCCAGTCAGGACAGCTGCAATTAAAACTAATTTCTCTTTGAGAAGGAAACAAACCATGCTTTGATAAGAATAGATCTTTTAAGTCTTCGGGAAACTCTCCATTGAGAAGCTGCTGGAGATTCTGAATCTGTGAACTGCATTGATCTATAATCTCTTCACATACATCTTCTTTAAGCGGGCTGATATTAATTTCTACCTTATAAGGTGTTCTTCGTGTACCTTGTACACGTGCTTTTACTTTACCTTTCACAATCTGTAAATCAATAACAGCACCTGTTTTCACATATCTTTTTCCACGTGCGAGACGGCTGGAATAATCGGCATATTGTTCGATATTCTGACACCAGGCAATACCCCACCAGCTCTTTGCGATTTGTCTACCTTCAATCACTATTGGGTGCATTTCTTTCCCTTTACTTTTCGCATTATTCACACTTTGTTGGGCTTTTCTCTGTAGTTCTCCCACACTGATCTGTGAATATTGCATACTTGTTTTCCAATATCTTCCCATACGCTACACATCCAATCTGAATAAATCCAATAATTCTTTTGTATCCATTTCAGTAATCCATTTTTCCTGTCCGGTCGCAAGTATAGATTCAGCAAGTTCCTGTTTTGATTCAATGATCTGATTAATCTTTTCCTCAATTGTCCCATTTGAAACAAGCTTATGCACAAAGACTTCTTTTGTCTGTCCAATACGATATGCTCTATCACTTGCCTGATTTTCTACAGCTGGATTCCACCAGCGGTCAAAATGAATCACATGATTTGCGGCAGTAAGATTAAGTCCTGTACCAGCCGCTTTAAGTGATAACACAATATAAGGGACATACTCATCTTCATTATTGAATTTTTCTACAATCTCTGTACGTTTCTTGGCAGGAATACCACCATGAATAATATATCCCTTCTTATGGAATATAGATTCTAGATAATCTGATAATGGTTCACACATTTCCTTATATTGCGTAAATACCAATACTCTTTCTCTCTTCTCATAGATTGTTTCACATAACTTCTTCAACATCGCATACTTACCACTATCTTTTGGATTGAAGTTGGTATCATGAATAAATTGATCAGGATGATTACAAATCTGTTTAAGTCTTGTAAGTAAACCTAATACAACACCTCTACGTTCCATTCCTTCTGATTCTAGTATTAAATCTTCTGCCTTTTCTACTTCCTTACGATATAAGACAATCTGTCTCTTAGAGAGATCTACATGTTCAGTAATTTCCATCTTGTCAGGTAAATCAGAAATAATAGATTTATCTGTTTTTAAACGCCTCAAAATAAAAGGGGAAACCATCATCTTTAATTTAGTTATATATTCAGGATGGGCTTGTACTTTCTTTGTATAGTTCTTAAAATCTGTAGCACTTCCTAATAATCCTTTATTTAAGAAATCAAATAAAGACCATAAATTAGATAAATCATTTTCAATTGGAGTCCCTGTCATCGCAATACGCATTTTGCTAGGAATCTTCTTAATAGCCTTTGTCTGTTTTGTAGCGGGATTCTTTATAGCCTGTGCTTCATCTAAAATCAAACAATCCCATACACGTTCCTGTAGATATTCATTGCGAAGAGCCATTCCATATGTTGTAATAGTCGCAAAACAATCTTCATCTAAAATATTCGTTTTACCATGAAGTATATGATATGTCATACGAGGCGCAAATTTATCTATTTCCTTTGACCAGTTACCAAGCAAGGATGCAGGCACAATCAATAACACATGGCTCTCTTTATTATTCTCATACATCTTCTCTAAGAAAGAAATAACCTGTATTGTCTTACCTAATCCCATATCATCTGCAAGACAGGCACCAAAACCCAAATCATTCATTTGATTCAGCCAATTATAACCATTCTTCTGATAAGGACGAAGTGTGGCCTTTAAATACTTAGGCTTAGCCTTATTTCTAATCTTTGATGGGTTCTTTAACTGTCCTAAAGTCTCTCTTAACCACTTACCATTAGATATCTGTACACCTAAATCCACATCTACATTATCTTCATCAGATATATATGTCTTTGTGAGAGCTTCTTTTAAAGTGATTGTACCATCATATTTTTCCATCTGTTCAAGAAGCTGTTGGAGTTTATTATGATTGATTTCTACCCACTGACCCTTTAACCAGCCAAGACCTTCTTCCATCTTTAATAATTCGCTGATTTCTTTTTTAGACAATGCATGTCCATTTACTATGAGTGAAGGCTGTGCTGATAAAATAGATTCAAAACCTAATAGAGAAGGCTTCTTTTCCCCGATATTCACATTGATCTTAACTGAAGAATACTTCTTCTTCCACCAGTTTGGTACTCTACACTTAATACCAGATGCTTCAATATCCGGAACACTTTTAAGTAAAGTATAAGCTTCTTGACTTGTTAATCGGATAGGATGAAACAAATCACCTGTTTCCATGAATTTCGCAATTAAACCTATTTTCTGTGCAACATCATTGAGACATGATAATAGATCTAATAATTGTTTCTGATCATTCTTGTATTCAATAAGTGCATGTTTTAAAGGCATATGTACTATTCTATTTTCTACATCTTTTGTTGCATATGTGGCAAGAAATGCGAAAGGAAACTCAGTATCTTCCTCATTCTCTACTAAATGAAAATAAATTCTTTTTGCAGCCTTTAAATCCTGAGACTTTTCTTGAAGATACATTTGTGCTGTACCTTTATAGGATGTCATATCCTTTTTAAATTGTTCATTTAAATGTTTAATATTATTTTTTATCCATCTCTCATTGATATATTCTGTACCAATCGCAAATGGAATCATAGACATAAGATAATCTAAATCATCATCAGATAATTCTATGATTGTCTCTTCTCTTGCAACTTCTAATTCAGGACTACGGCTTAATACTTCAATAAACTTCTGTGATAGTTGATATAAATAAAAAGCACTTGGAGTCAGTCCTTTCAAATTATTTTTGAAACCTAACTCATAAAGAGCTGCATACTTATTCTCTTTAAACAATTCAGCCCATGCTGAATCTTTCGCTTCATCAATATGAAAACTATTTTTAGTAAATATGAAATTGAGTTGATCCATAAAATGTACCTCCTGTATTTATTCTAACATACAAAAAGAGGTTGCAACAATTACTGTTGCAACCTCGATATTTTATAACCCTGTATATCCCATTAAATCAAAGTCTACCTGCTTAGCAACGTCACGGCCTTCTCTAATAGCCCATACGACTAAAGACTGACCTCTACGGACATCACCTGCACTATATAACTTACTAATATTAGTATGATGATCATTTTCATCACATTTTACAGTATTTCTTGCATCTAATTCTACACCAAATGCATTAATAACTGGTTTTTGTGCCCCGATAAATCCTGCTGCAATAAGCACTAGATCACAAGGTACTGTCTTTTCACTACCAGGTACCTGTTCAAATGAACGACAACCATCTTTCACTACAGTCTGTAACTTTACAATCACAGCCTGTTTTACATTACCCTTACTATCAAGAATAAATTCTTTTACTGTACTATTATAAACACGAGGATCTTCACCAAATACCGCAATGTTTTCTTCCTGTCCATAATCAGTCTTCTTGACTAAAGGCCATTCTGGCCATGGGTTAGAATCCGCTCTAACAAGTGGTGGTTCAGACATCATTTCTAGCTGTAATACAGACTTTGCACCATGTCTAATTGCTGTACCAACACAGTCGTTTCCTGTATCACCACCACCGATGACCAATACATTCTTACCTTTCGCATTAGGATACTGTCCATCCTTGAATTCACTATTTAATAATGACTTAGTCACCTGAGTTAAATAGTCTACAGCGAATAGAATATTATTACCTTCTCTACCAGGTACATTAATATCTCTAGGTTCCTTAGCACCTACTGCAAGAATAACTGCATCGTATTTATTTAATAATTCTTTTGCCTGTTTCTTAGTTGTAATGTCTTTATTCGTAAAGAACTTTACACCTTCCGCAGTCATCTTATAAATACGACGATCAATGATATTCTTCTCAATCTTCATATTAGGAATACCATACATTAATAGTCCACCTAGACGATCTTCTCTTTCATATACATCACAATTATAACCACGTTGATTAAGTGTATCTGCAGCAGCTAAACCAGCAGGACCTGAACCAATAACCGCAATCTTTTTACCTACACGCTTTATTGGTGGTTTTGGTTCTTCTAATAGATGTTCATAAGCATATTCAATAATCGCATGTTCATTCTCTTTTACTGATACAGCTTCACCATCTAAAGAACATGTACAAGCTTTTTCACATAATGCAGGACATACTCTAGAAGTGAATTCTGGGAAGTTATTAGTCTTCTTTAAACGTTTATGAGCCTGTTCATACTTACCTTTAAATACTAAATCATTCCATTCAGGAATTAAATTATTTAAAGGACAGCCAGAAAACATACCTTTAATCTTCTGGCCGTACTGACAAAACGGAATACCACAGTCCATACATCTTGCACCCTGTTTCTGCTGTTCTTTAGTAGATAAAGGGATATGGAATTCATCGAAGTTCTTAATACGTTCGGTAGGAGGAACCTCATAAGATGTCTCACGTGCATAATCTAAAAATCCAGTTTTCTTACCCATGACTATTTTCCTCCTTTCATAGCTGCATTAAATGCTTCTACCTTAGCCTGATCTTCATCTAGACCCTGTGACTGATAATAAGCAATCAGATCCATCATCTTCTTATAATCATGTGGAATGATCTTCTTAAACTTACCAATATATGTCTTGAAATCATCTAAGAACATCTTGGCTTTCTCTGAACCAGTACACTTATAATGATTTTCAATTAATTCTCTTACTGTCTTAATATCATATGGCTTGTTGACTTCAGAATATTCTACAAGTGCACCATTTAGTTTTTCATATAAATCATTATTTGGATCATAGATATACGCAATACCACCACTCATACCAGCAGCAACATTTCTACCTGTTTCACCTAAAATAACAACTAAACCACCTGTCATATATTCTAATGCATGGTCACCGACACCTTCTACAACAGCCTTAGCACCGGAGTTTCTTACACAGAAACGTTCACCAGCAACACCATTGATATAAGCTTCACCACTTGTTGCACCATATAAAGCAACGTTACCAATAATAATATTGTCTTCAGCTTTGAATGTAGCTTCATGAGGTGTCTTCACAATAATCTTACCACCAGATAAACCTTTACCTAAGTAGTCATTAGAATCACCTGTTAACTCAAGAGTTAATCCCTTAGGAATAAAGGCACCAAAGCTCTGACCACCTGCACCAAATGCATGTACTGTAATAAAGTCATCTTCTACAAAATTACCTAAAGCCTTAGTGATATGAGAACCAAGAATAGTACCAAATGAACGGTCTGTATTAGACACTTCTACAGAAACTTCTGTCTTCTTATGAGACTGAGATGCCTGTTCTAATGCCTTTAATAATACCTTTGTATCAAGTACTTCATTTAATTTGAAGTCATATACATGAGCTGGATTAAAGCAGTTATGTGCATCGTTTGCATATGTGCTATCTAAGATCTTAGATAAGTCTATATGATACTGATCTGCAATATCCTTCTTCTTTAATAAGTCAGTATGACCAACCATTTCATCGATTGTTTTAAATCCTAGCTGAGCCATGTATTCACGCATTTCTTCAGCAACAAACTTCATGAAGTTTACTACATATTCAGGTTTACCTGTAAATCTCTTACGTAAGATAGGGTTCTGAGTTGCAACACCTACAGGACATGTATCTAAGTTACATACACGCATCATAACGCATCCCATAGTAATAAGTGGTGCTGTCGCAAAACCATATTCTTCTGCACCAAGTAAACATGCAATCGCAAGATCTCTACCAGTTAATAATTTACCATCTGTTTCGATTACGACACGATCTCTTAAATCATTCATGATTAATGTCTGATGTGCTTCCGCAAGACCTAATTCCCAAGGAAGACCTGCACTATAAACTGAGTTTCTAGGTGCTGCACCAGTACCACCATCATAACCAGAAATAAGAATAACCTGAGCACCCGCTTTCGCAACACCTGAGGCAATAGTACCAACACCTGCTTCAGATACTAACTTAACACTAATACGTGCTTCTTCATTCGCATTCTTTAAGTCATAGATTAACTGAGCTAAGTCTTCAATTGAATAAATATCATGATGAGGTGGTGGTGAAATAAGTGATACACCTGGAGTACTATGACGAGTCTTCGCAATCCAAGGATAAACCTTACCTGCTGGTAAGTGTCCACCTTCACCAGGTTTTGCACCCTGAGCCATCTTGATCTGAATTTCACTAGCAGAACATAAGTATTCACTTGTGACACCAAAACGACCACTTGCTACCTGTTTAATAGCTGAACATGTTGAATCACCATTAGGGCGAGTGACAAAACGTTCTGCATCTTCTCCACCTTCACCTGAGTTACTCTTACCATGTAATCTATTCATTGCGATAGCCATTGTTTCATGCGCTTCTTTTGAAATAGAACCATAACTCATAGCACCTGTCTTAAAACGTTTCACAATGTTTTCTACAGGTTCCACCTCTTCTAGAGGAATAGGTTTTCTCTTACTGAAGTCGAAGTCTAATAAACCACGTAAGTTAATACCTTCTTCTTCCTGACCAATAGTTTCAGAGAATTCCTTAAATAACTTATAATCACCTAAACGTGTGGCCTGCTGTAATAAGTGAATTGTCTTAGGGTTATAAAGATGGTTTTCTTTATGACTTCTTTCTTTATGGAATCCTCCAGAATCAAGTGTAGGATTTACATCATATCCAAGAGGATCAAAAGCCTGATTATGTAATGCATTTATATCAGCTTCAATATCCTTTAAAGTAATACCTTCAACTCTACTTACTGTATGAGGGAAGTATGTATCAATAACTTCTTTAGAAATACCAATGGCTTCAAAGTTCTGAGAACCACGATAAGACTGTAAAGTAGAAATACCCATCTTAGAAGCAATCTTAACAATACCAGAAAGTACAGCATGATTATAATCTTCTACTGCAGCATAGTAATCCTTTTCTAATAAACCATCTTCTACAGCCTGATGAATTGTATCCTGAACAAGATAGGCATTAATAGCACTTGCACCATAACCAAGTAATGTCGCAAAATGATGTACTTCTCTTGTTTCACCAGATTCAATAATTAAAGCCATCTTCATTCTCTTCTTAGTACATACTAAATAAGAGTTAACACTTGCGACTGCAAGTAATGCTGGAATAGCACAATGGTTATCATCTACACCACGGTCTGAAAGAATAATAATGTTTGCACCACGATGATATGCTTTATCTACTTCAATAAAGAGATGATCTAAAGCTTTCTTAAGAGATGTATTCTTATAATAAAGTGTAGAAATAGTTTCACTTTCAAAATCATCTGTATGAAGATGTTTTAACTTAAGAATATCTGTGTTTGTAAGAATAGGATTATGAATATGTAATAAACGACAGTTATCAGGTGAATCATTTAAGATATTTCCTTCAGTACCA
The DNA here is from genome assembly GCF_004168205.1 of Catenibacterium sp. co_0103. Classification (GTDB taxonomy): domain Bacteria; phylum Bacillota_I; class Bacilli_A; order Erysipelotrichales; family Coprobacillaceae; genus Catenibacterium; species Catenibacterium mitsuoka_A. The sequence goes on from NZ_RCYB01000004.1 coordinate 24,933, forward strand.
ATATCTAATGAAGTAGATGTGACAATCTCTTCACGAATAGAATCGATAGGAGGGTTAGTGACCTGGGCAAATAACTGTTTAAAGTAATTAAAGAGTGGCTGATGCATAGTGCTCATTGCCGCAAGAGGGGCATCATTACCCATAGCGATAATAGGTTCATTACCATTAGTAGCCATTGGAATAATATAGTCTTTAATATCTTCATACTTATAACCAAAAGCAGTCTGTAATGTTTCTAGCTTTTCATCACTAATGACTTCTACTCTTTCATTAGGAATCTTTAAATCCTTTAAGTATGTGAGATGTGAATCAAGCCATTCACCATAAGGTTCCTTTTGTGCATAATAGTCCTTTAATTCGTCATCATTAATAAGAACGCCCTTCTTAGTATCTACAAGAAGCATCTTACCAGGACGTAAACGATCCTTAACCACAATATCTTCTGTAGGAACATCTAAAGAACCTACTTCAGAAGACAAGATTAAATAAGAGTCTTTAGTAATATAGTAGCGAGAAGGTCTTAAACCATTTCTATCAAGTACAGCACCCATTAATTCACCATCAGAGAATAAAATAGAAGCTGGACCATCCCAAGGTTCCATGACTGTAGCGTTATAAGCATAGAAATCTTTCTTCTTTTTAGACATAGAAGGATTGTTTTCCCATGGTTCTGGAATACACATCATAACAGCACGAGGAAGTTCCATACCACTCATAACTAAGAATTCTAATGTGTTATCTAACATTGCAGAATCTGAACCATTTACATCTACAACAGGGAATACCTTTTCTGTATCTAATACATCACATTTCATGTTTTCTTCACGAGAAAGCATGTTGTTCGCATTACCTCTAATTGTATTAATTTCACCATTGTGGACAATAAAGCGGTTTGGATGTGCTCTTTGCCATGATGGATTTGTATTAGTAGAGAAACGAGAATGTACTAATGCAATCGCACTCTTATAATCTTCATCCTGTAAATCACTAAAGAAACTTCTTAACTGTCCTACAAGGAACATACCTTTATATACAATAGTACGGCTAGATAATGAACATACATAAGTATTTTCATTACTCTGTTCAAAAATTCTTCTTGCTTGATAAAGAAGACGATCAAAAGGAAGACCTGCTTCACAATCATCAGGTTTCTTTACAAAGCCCTGCATAATATAAGGCATTGCATCAATCGCTTTAGTACCTAATACCTCTTTATGTGTTTCTACCTTTCTCCATCCAAGGAAAGTCATACCTTCCTTAGTAATAATCTTTTCAAACATAGTCATTGCTTGATGTCTTTCTAGTTCATTCATAGGGAAGAAGAACTGACCTACACCATAATGACCTTCCTTAGGTAACTGGAAATCCTTTACACTCTTCTTAAAGAATGTATAAGGAATCTGTGTGAGGATACCAACACCATCACCTGTTTCTCCCTTTGCATCCTTACCTGCTCTATGCTCTAACTGTTCTACAATCTTTAACGCATTTGATACTGTCATATGCGTTTTTACACCTTTGATATTAACAACTGCACCAATACCACAGTTATCATGTTCAAAAGATGAATCATATAAACCTTTGTTCATGCACACACCTCCTATATAAGTGAAACTATATTACAAAATATTTTTATCATTGTAAAGAAAAATTGTTAATAAAGTTGTAAAATATTTTTAAATTTATGAATATACGAAAAATAACATAATATACCTTCATTAAAGCGAAATAGCATAATAAAAAGAAAGCCTTTACGGCTTTCTTTTGATAATTTCTTCTTGGATATGCTTAATACGATGATACATACCTGGATGATCATAAGAGGTATATTCAATGAAGTCTGCAGGATACAAATCTATATCATGATAATGATAAAAATCAATCATTTCATATTAAAAACTTTCTTTATTCATTGCTGAAATTAAAAAATATATAAAAATCATTGGTATTAATATTGAAATGCAAGCGCATACGTACTATAATACCCATAGAATCTAGAACGCAAATAAATGACTGCTTAAAATTGCAGAAGGACAAATATTATAAAACCATTTCTCAATTAATGCCTATCAACTTATTGTCATTCCTAAATACTGCGAATATATAATCCGGATTGTTCCTCACTGCATGTTGCCTCTAGATAAGAAAAAAAAGAACCCTGCGAGGTTTTTTTTTTTCTTAGTCTACATTAGATGCATAGAAATTAGTTGTCTTATAGTTATACACAATACGTGATACATTAAATAACTGTCCATTAGAAAGATGTACATAATCTTCTACTTCTAATGCTGGACTACCTTCTTCTAATCCTAGAATAGAAGCTTCCTGTGCACTTAACTGTTTAACATGGAAATACTTATCTGCAAAACCAATACTTAACTTTAAATCATTCTTAATATAACTATAGATTGACTGACTTGCAATACGACGATCAAGTGAAGGAACAAGATCCTTATTATAGTAAGTATATTCAATAGCCATTGGAACACCATCCATCTTTCTTACTCTTTCAATATAATAGATAGGTGTAGTGAGTTCACATTGCATACGTTTTGATAGTTCTTCTCCAGCCATCATAATATGGAATCCCTTGACATCAGTAGTAATCTTATGACGTGGGGCATTCTCAGTAATACCACAAGAACCATTCATCCATAAAGAATCATCATCTCTTGTATGACGTACAAATACACCACTTCCCTGAATAGAGAATAGAGTACCTTGTTTCTTTAAAGTACGGATCGCATTTCTAATTGTATTTCTGCTTACTTGATACTGTTCAATTAACTGATCTTCTGTTGGTAGCTTATCAGTATATTCATTTTTTTCAATTTTGTGGATAATATCTTCCACTACTTCTTGATATTTAGACATTTTTTCATCACCGCCCACATATTAACATAACCTAACTTTTTGGTCTAGTGCGAAAATAGTGATATAATGCATTTTGAGGTGAAAAGTATGAATTTTACACAAATTAAGATGATTATTTGTGATATGGACGGTACTTTGTTGGATAATCAGAAGAATTTACCTCCATATTTTAATCAAATATATAAGGAATTGTATGATAGAAATATCATTTTTGCGATTTCATCCGGAAGACAGATGGGAGAAGTGAGAAAGTATTTTAAAGGAAATAAAACTATCTACCTTATGGCTGAAAATGGTGGCTATATATAACATGACGGAGATACGTTATTTGCAGACTATATGAACCAGGAAGATGTATGTAAGCTTACAAACTATGTGAATAAGCTTAAAGGCACGGCTCCTATGTTAAGTGGTAAGAAGGCTATGTATGCATTCAATAAAGATAAGGAACTTATAAGTAAGCATACAAGTCACTTTAATATTACTTATGTAGATACAATAGAAGATATTGATGATGATATATTTAAAATTACAGTCTGTGACCCTATGGATCCAGTGAAGAATTGTTTGGAAGGTCCTTTGTCTCGTATTAAAGGTTTTGAAGTGAAGCCATCAGGAGACTGTTGGATTGATATTAATAAGAAGGGACAATCTAAAGCAGATAGTGTTGTCTTCTTACAAAAGACATTAAGTATATCAGAAGAAGAAACAATGGTATTTGGGGATGCTGATAATGATCTATCGATGTTCACACATGCTTATTATAGTTTTGCGATGAAGAATGCAGATCACTTTATACAAAGTAAAGCACGTTTTGTGACTCAAGAAGATAATGATCATGATGGGGTCATGAAGACAATACAGAAGATGATTGAAAATGAAGATGGATTATTGATTAATATATAGAGGAGGAGATATAAAATGAAAAAGATTGGATTTATTGGTTTAGGTATTATGGGGTTGCCTATGGCAGGTCATTTAATGGATGCAGGTTATGAAATGCATATTTATGCAAGACATCCAGAAAAGGTGACATCTTTAGTAGAAAAGGGTGCGACACTTCATTCTACTATTCATGATTGCGTGAAAGATGTAGATGCAGTCATGACTATTGTAGGTTTTCCACAGGATGTAGAAGAAGTTTATTTTAATAACAACAACATTCTAGATTCAGTAAAGGAAGGTACATATCTTATTGATATGACAACTACATCACCTACACTTGATCAAAGAATATATGAAGAAGGTAAAAAGAGAAATCTCCATGTATTAGATGCACCAGTCACTGGTGGAGATACAGGCGCAAAGAATGCGACTCTTTCTATTCTTGTAGGAGGAGACAAAGAAGATTATGAAGCATGTCTTCCTTTATTTGAAGCTATGGGTACTAATATTAATTATCAGGGTCCTAGTGGTTCAGGACAGCATGCAAAGATGGCCAATCAGATCATGATTGCAGGGGCATTATCTGGTGTATGTGAAGCACTCACATATGCATCTAGTAAAGGTTTGGATTTAGATGTTTTATTAAAGTCTGTGTCTACCGGTGCGGCAGGAAGTCATCAGTTAGATGCTTTTGGACCTAAGATTTTAAAGGCTGATTATCAACCAGGATTCTTTATGAAACACTTTATTAAAGATATGAAACTTGCTGATGAAGAAGCCAAAGAATCAGACATTACACTTAATGTATTAGAAACAGTATTAAGAAACTATCAGGAATTAGAAAAAGAAGGCTATGGTGACTTAGGTACACAAGCTTTAATGAAGTATTATAAAAAGCCCTAAGAGAGGGCTTTAAGCAATTCAGTCTTAGAAGCAGGGGTAAATCCCTGGATCATCTCTTTTGATCCTCCACCTTTGCTTTTAAGGCTTTTTAATTGTGTTAATATATCTAATGCATTTGATGTAGAACCTATGACATAACGATAACCTTTCTCATCATTTCCTACAAATACACCACCTGTACTATAAACATGGACGAGGTGATTAGTCACTTCTCTTTGATTTATAGGTAAACAGTCTTCTACAAATAAATAAGCATGATCACATAAAGAAATCATATGTTCTTTCTCTAGTTGTGCATATTTGACTTCTAAAGCTGTTTTTTCTTCATACATCTTATTGACTTGTTTTACAAGTGTTTGATTGTTGGAAGAGAAAAGATGATAAAGTGATTCAAGATGATCAAAATCATCCTTAAAACGATGATAAGCACGTTCACCAAATAAGAATATAAAACGTGTTCCTCGAGTTGTATGAATTACTTTGATGATCTTGAATACGCCTAATTCACCTGTTCTTTTTACATGGGGTGCACAACATGCACATATATCATAATCTTTGATCTCTACAATACGTACTTTACCTTCAATCTCTTTCTTAGAACGATAAGAGATGCTCTCTAAATCATCAGGATAGAAACAATGAATCTCTTTATTCTCATAGATAGCTTGATTCACTTTCTCTTCTATTAAATCAATATCCTTGATATCACCATCATATTCTACTTGTCCTTCTTCACTATTTAGATGGAAACTCACATTATCATAACCATATAAACTATGCACAATACCAGAAAGAAGATGTTCTCCCGTATGATTCTGCATAAAAGAATAACGTCTCTTCCAGTCAATATGACCTTCTATTGTATCTCCTACCTGTAAGTGATGCTTCTTTACATAGTGGATAATCACATCATTCTTAATCTGTACATCCTTAACAGGAATATCATTAATAGTCCCTAGATCACATTCCTGACCACCTTCCTCAGGAAAGAAAAGTGTCTGGTCAAGAATGATTTCATTCTTATTTACTTCTACTACTGTTGCCTTGAAATCTGTACTATAAGGCATTTCATCATATAATTTTATTGTTTTCATATATATCACCTTTATTATTCTAACATAAACACTTGACCGAGAGGTACTACCGAGTGTTAAAGTGTTTTCATAATTTGTGAGTTATGAATTATAAATATTAATTTGTGTTAGAATAACACAGAAAAAGAAGGGAGAAATTATAGTGGATAAAAAGAAAACATCAGTCAATATGCTGGAGGGTTCAATATTTAAGAGTTTAGTTATCTTTATGATTCCAATTCTTATATCAAACATCTTCCAACAATTCTATAACACAATGGATACTGCCATTGTAGGAAATACTTTAGGAATGACATCACTTTCTGCCATTGGTTCATGTGCAGCGGTCTATGACTTATTAGTAGGTTTTGCGTTAGGTATTGGGAATGGGTTATCTATTGTCACTGCAAGAAGCTATGGTTCAGGAGATGAAGAACTCTTAAAGAAATCAGTTGCAGCTAGTTTTGTGATTGGTATTATATCTTCTATTGTGATTACTATTATTGCCTCTGTTGGAATCAAACCATTACTTATTGCAATCAATGTATCACCGGACTTACTAAATGAAGCTTACAGCTATATTATTGTGATTGTACAATTCTTAGTCGTTATGTTTGCCTATAATCTATGTGCAGGGTTATTACGTGCTATAGGGAATAGTTTAATGCCTTTAGTGTTCTTAATCATATCATCAGTATTAAATATCGGTTTAGACTTATTCTTTATCACACAGCTTCATATGGGTGTTAGAGGAGCAGCAGTTGCGACAGTTATTGCTCAGGGTGTATCAGTCGTATTCTGTTTGATTTATATCTTTAAGAATGTCCCATTACTCGTACCAGAAAAGAGACATTTTAAATTTGATGCAGCTCTTTACAAAGAACTATTAGGACAGGGATATTCTATGGCTGTTATGAGTGCGATCGTTAATGCCGGTTCAGTTATCTTGCAGTCAGGTATCAATGGTTTAGGAAGCAAACAAATCATTGCAGGTCATACGGCTGCAAGAAAACTTTATATGTTCTTTAATATGCCATTTACTGCCATGGCTCAAGCAGCAAGTACATTTGTATCTCAAAACAAAGGCGCAGAAAATGTATCACGCATTCGCAAAGGTATGAAACAGATGTATATCTATGATATTGTTGTGGCCGCAATCGCAACCGTTATTCTATTATTAAGTGCCCCTACACTTGTAACATGGATTTCTGGTACAACAGACAAGACAGTCCTATACAATGGTTCACTTTATTTACGTATCGTAGCTCCTAACTATGCAGTATTAGGTATATTAATGCAGACAAGATTTGCTTTGCAAGGTATTGGACAGAAGATGTTACCACTTGTATCTAGTATTATTGAATTAGTCGGTAAGATTATCTTCGTATTCGCACTTATTCCAGTCTTTAAATATATGGCTGTCATCTTCTGTGAACCAGTCATCTGGGTCGTTATGACAATCTATCTATTAATCGTATTCTGGAGAGATCCATTCATTAAAGAGGCTTAGGCCTCTTTTCTTGCAATACCTATTTAGAAATATTTCTAAATAGGTATTGCATTTCTTGGTATTTATTGTATAATCTATTTAGAAAGTTATCTAAATAGGTGGTGAACATATGTTTGAGAAAACATTTAAAGCACTCAGTGCACCAGTAAGAAGAGATATTCTTAACTTATTAAAGAAAGGAAGGATGTCTGCAGGAGATATCGCTGCACAATTTGATATGACACAGGCCACTGTCTCATATCATTTATCGATATTAAAATCTGCAGACTTAGTAAGAGAAGAAAAAGATAAGAATTATATTTATTACGAAATTAATGCGACTGTGTTTGAAGAAATGTTGTTGTATTTTAAGTCTTTTTTAGGAGGAAATGATGATGTTGAAGAATAAATGGTTTAAGTTTAGTTTGGTATTATTTCTGTTGCCACTTGTATGTATATTAGTGACTTATAATAAGTTACCTGCACAAGTTGCAACACACTTTGATTTTCATGGTACACCTGATGGGTATATGAATAAGTTCTTAGGTTTATATGGTGTGTGGGCGTTTATGTTATTGCTTCATATATTCTGTACCTTCATGACATTTAAGGATCCTAAAAAGAGTAATATACCAGAAGTAGGATTAAGAATCATATTAATGATCTGCCCAGTTATATGTTTGATGGTCACTCTACTTATTATTACATATAGTCTAGGCTATCGTTTTGATATGACATTTATTATGAATATATTAATAGGCTTCATCTTTATTATTTTAGGTAATTACTTACCTAAAATAATAAGAAACTATACTATAGGTATTCGTACTTCATGGGCATTAAATAGTGATGAGAACTGGTCACGTACACATAGATTTTCTGGTTATGTGTTTGTATTGAGTGGAATGTTGTATATTATTTTTAGTATGTTAGGTTATATGTTTATTGGTTTAGGTATTATACTTATATCTAGTTTATTATGTTTTGGATATAGCTATAGTTTATACAGAAAGGGGATTTAGTGGTATACCACTAAATCTCTTTTTTTAATAGCATTTTCTAAAACTGCAAATTGGTGCATAAAATACAAAAGTAGTGTATAGTAATGGATGGGTAAGGGAATAGCTCATACCAAAATCCGATTTCCTTACCATGATCACCGTAGGTGATCTTTTTTTTATGCCTTGAACTAGTAAATCAAACAAAAAAATGAAATTATTTTTAATGACGTATAAAAATAGGAGTTGTCAAGAGCTTAAAAAAGTATGTGTTTATTAATGAAGTGTATAATAAAAAATATAAAGGTGAATAAACCAGAATGTAATTGTGATATGATATTAATGTTAGATAGAAAAAGGAAGGTTGTCAGAAATGAATAAACAGGAGTTAGCAAACAAAATATGGAAAACCGCAAATGATATGCGTTCCACAATTGAGGCGAATGAGTATAAAGACTTTATTTTAGGTTTTATCTTTTATAAGTATTTGTCTCATCAGGAAGTAAAGTTCTTAAGAGATAATGACTTTACTGATGACGATATTAAAGGACTAACAGAAGAAGATACTGAAACAGTTGAATTTATTCAGAAAAACATTGGTTATTTTATTGATTATAATAACTTGTTTTCAACATGGATTGGAAAGAAGAAAGACTTTGATATTTCAAATGTAAGAGATGCTTTGAATGCATTTGATAGATTGATTTTTAAATCTCACAAGAAAGTATTTAATAACATCTTTAGAACATTGCAGGAAGGTTTAAGTAAATTAGGTAAAGATTCTAAAAGTCAGACAAGTACTGCAAGTAGCTTGATTCAAACAATTAATGAAATCCCAATGGATGAAAAACAGGACTATGATGTTTTAGGCTTTATTTATGAATATTTAATTGAGAAGTTTGCATCTAATGCTGGTAAAAAAGCAGGAGAATTCTATACTCCACATGAAGTTTCTCTATTGATGTCTGAAATTATTGCAGACTATTTAGGTGATAGAGAAGGTATTAAGATTTATGACCCTACAAGTGGTTCTGGATCATTATTAATTAATATCGGTCACAGCGTAGCAAAGAGAATGAACAACAGCGACAATATTAAGTATTATGCTCAGGAACTTAAAGAAAATACTTATAACTTAACTCGTATGAATTTAGTTATGAGAGGTATAAAACCAGATAATATTGTGACTAGAAATGCAGATACTTTAGAAGAAGATTGGCCTTATTTTGATGAAACTAATCCTGATGCAACATATGACCCTTTATATGTAGATGCTGTTGTATCTAATCCACCATACAGCCAGAACTGGAACCCTACTGATAAAGCAAATGATGCACGTTATAATCGTTATGGAGTAGCACCTAAAGGAAAAGCCGATTACGCATTCTTGCTTCATGATTTATTCCATGTAAAGCCTGATGGTATTATGAGCATTGTATTACCTCATGGTGTCTTATTCCGTGGTGGTGAAGAAGGTGAAATCAGAAAGAACCTTATTGAATATAATAATATTGATACTATCATTGGTTTACCAGCAAATATCTTTTATGGCACAGGTATTCCTACTATTGTCATGGTTCTTAAACAGAAAAAGGATAATGATGATGTACTTATTATTGATGCTTCTAAGGGATTTATGAAGGAAGGTAAGAATAATAAGTTACGTGCATGCGACATTAAAAAGATTGTAGATACAGTCAGAGAAAGAAGAAGCATTCATAAATATTCAAAAGTTGTTTCTAGAGAAGAAATTAGAAACAATGACTATAACTTAAATATTCCTAGATATGTTGATTCTTCTGAAGAAGCAGAACATTGGGATATTTATGCTTCTATGTATGGAGGAATTCCTAAAGAAGAAATAAATGCATTAAAAGAGTATTGGGATGTTTTCCCTAATCTTAAAGAAGCTTTATTCAAAGAAACTAATAGTAAGTATGTTGAACTAAAAGTAGATGATATTAAAGAATCAGTTAAACAAAATAGTGATGTAAAAGAATTTGAAGAACAATTTAAGAATGCATTTGATTCTTTTGGTGGTTTCTTAAAACAGAACTTAATTGTGGATATTAATAATGTCCAGATAACTAAGGAAGAAGAAATTATTACTGAAGATGTGTTTAATAGATTAGTTAATGTACCTCTTATTGATAAATATAAGGCTTATCAGTTAATTGATGAAGAATGGCATGAAGTATCTACAGATTTAGAAATGATTCAGACAGAAGGCGTTTCTTGTATTACAAAGGTAGATCCTAATATGGTTGTAAAAAACAAGAAAGAAGTACAGGAAGGATGGGTAGGTCATATTATTCCTTTTGACCTTGTTCAAAATACTTTGTTAAAAGAAGACAAAGATGCTTTAACTCATACTAATAATTTGATTTCTGAATATGATTCACAGTTAAGTGATTTAGTTGAAGGTATTTCAGAAGATGATAAGGAAGAAGAACTATTCAATGAAGCAGGAGATGCTTTTGTACCTAAAGAATTAGATAAAAAAGTTAAAGAGATTCAGGAACAGATTACTTCACCAGAAATTGAAGCATTACAGCATTACCTAGAACTATCTAAGAAAGCTGATAAAGAATCCTTTGTTTACAACAATCCTCAAGTAGCTTGGAATAAGATGGATGGAAACAATGGTTCTTATAGCAAGAGTGTAGTGAATAACTATATTAAGACTTTAAGAGAAGAACATACATTTGATGAAGATAGTTATGAATATATCTTATGTAAAGCAAGTAGTATTCTAGAAAAACAGAAGTCATTAAAGTCTCAGGTAAAGAAAGATGCTGAAGCATTGGAAAAGAAAACAAAGAAAACTATTGAAGGACTTTCTAAAGAACACGTAGACTACCTTCTAACAAAGAAATGGATAGATAGTCTTATTGATAATCTATTTAAGTTACCTGTTGAAATAGTTGATGAACTTATTAAGAGTGTTGAAGCATTACAGAAGAAGTATGAGACTACTTATTTTGATATAGAGAAAGAAATTAAGGAAACTGAAGCTAGTTTATGTAGTATGATCGATGATCTAGTAGGTGATGAATATGATATGAAAGGACTTAGTGAGTTAAAATCACTACTTTCAGGTGAATAGTATGGAAAAGAGTAGAAAACCTAAGATCAGATTTAAGGGATATAATGATGATTGGGAACAGCGTAAGTTGGGAGACATAATGAATATCGCTTCCGTAAAACGTATTCACCAGTCAGATTGGACAGACAGCGGGATTAGGTTCTTAAGGGCAAGAGATATTGTATCAGCGTCAAAAAACGAAGAGCCTGACGATTACCTGTATATTTCAAAAGAAAAGTATGATGAATACAGTTTGACATCAGGGAAGGTTGCTATTGGAGACTTACTTGTAACAGGTGTAGGAACAATCGGAGTGCCCTATTTAATAAGGAATTCAGAGCCTATGTACTTCAAAGATGGCAATATTATATGGTTTCAAAACGGCACTAAAATTGATGGAGATTTCTTTCTTTACTCTTTCTCTGGAAAGGCAATTCAAGACTTTATTAACGAGTCAGCGGGCATTGGAACAGTAGGAACATACACTATTGAAAGCGGTAAAAAGACACCTATTTCCTTGCCTAAAATGAAAGAGCAACAGAAAATTGGTGCTTGTTTCCACAATATTGACAACCTTATCACCCTTCATCAGCGAAAGCTTGAGAAGTTGATGAATGTTAAGAAATCTATGCTTGAAAAAATGTTTCCTAAACAAGGTAGTGTTGTTCCAGAAATTCGTTTTTGTGGATTTACAGATGCTTGGGAACAGCGTAAGGTTCAAGATGTTGCTGATCGCTTTGATAATCTGCGTATCCCTGTTGCAGCAAATCTCCGAGTTCACGGAACAACACCGTATTATGGTGCCAACGGAATTCAGGATTATGTGGACGGATTTACGCACGATGGAGAATTTGTCCTTGTTGCAGAAGATGGGGCGAATGACTTAAAAAACTACCCTGTAAAATGTGTAAATGGGCGTGTTTGGGTCAATAATCACGCTCATGTCCTTCAAGGAAAGGCGAGAATAGCTGATAATAGTTTTCTTGCCTTTGCCATAAGTCAATCAGATATTGAATCACTTTTGGTTGGTGGTGGTCGTGCAAAGTTAAACGCAGAAAACCTAATGAGCATTGAGTTTAGGCTACCTTGTTTGCAAGAACAGTATCAAATCGGCGAGTATTTGTCACAGCTCGACAATCTTATCACCCTTCATCAGCGAAAACTGGAAAAGTTGAAAAACATAAAGAAATCAATGTTAGAAAAAATGTTTATATAGAGTAAATTATTTTCATGAATATATAGTTTCTGCATAAGATGTCTATTTATATCAGCGAAACAAGTGATTAAAGTGATATTAGATAATAATGAATGTTTTTTAAGTGTAAATGTTTAATATTACTATTGTTGAATTTGTATCAAAATTTTGTTTGTGAATTTTTGAGGGATGTTGGTACGCAAATATGCTCAGTAATTATACAAAGTCAATGCAAAAAACACTTAAAAATGAGTTGTTTATACAGAAATCGGATTTAACTTGGGAACAGCGTAAGCTTGGTGATTGTATCTTTGAATTGAAAAGTGGTTTATCTAGAATGTTGTCTGAAGAAGATATTGGAATGCCTGTTGTTAGAGCAAACAATATTGAAAATGATAAGTTGGACATGAGTAATAATGTTAAATATTGGTATGTTAACGACCCACAAGGAGTAGACACCTTAAATTACACTATTTCAAAAAACGATATTTTAATCAATTTCATTAATAGTGAAAACAAAATGGGGACCGCTGCTATTGTTGAAAAAATGCCGAATAGACCAACTATTTATACTACTAACATATTAAAAATGAAATTAAATGATAAATGCTATAATTATTATTTTTTAGCTTATACACATACCAAAGATTATAAAGAGTATATTAAGGGCATAAGTAAAATCGCCGTCAATCAAGCAAGTTTTACAACTGTGGATTTTAAAAATTACTGTATAAATATTCCAAGTGTTAATGAGCAAAGTGCTATTGGAGAATGTTTTCGAAAGATAGATGAACTTATCACCCTTCATCAGCGTGTAAAATCACTAAAAATAGACATTATAACTAAGAAAGGAGTGTTAAATAATGGTATTTAATAAAGAATTAGACTTTGAAAAAGCATTAATCAAAGTCTTATGTACAAAAGGATGGGAACAGGAAATCATACAGAATCCCACAGAAGAAGATTTAATAAAGAATTGGGCAAATATTCTATTTGAAAACAATAGAAATATTAATAGATTGGGAGACTATCCTTTAACTAGAACTGAAATGAATCAGATTATTGATCAGATCATTAATTTAAGAACTCCTTTACAGTTAAACAGCTTCATTAACGGTAAAACTGTCGCAATCAAGAGAGATAATCCAGATGACAAGCAGCATTATGGTAAGGAAGTAAGCCTTAAGATTTATGATCGTGATGAAATTGCTGCTGGTCAAAGTAGATATCAGATAGTGGAACAACCTATATTAAAAACTAAGTCTAAACTAGTAAATGATAGAAGAGGCGATTTGATGCTTCTTATTAACGGCATGCCAGTTATTCATATCGAATTAAAAAAGAGTGGTATACCAATTAGTGAAGCTGAAGAACAAATACGTAAATATGCCTATGAAGGTGTCTATACAGGAATTTATTCTTTGGTGCAGATATTTGTGGCTATGAATCCAGAAGAATCAGTATATTATGCCAATCCTGGACCAGATGGAAGATTTAATGAAAATTATTATTTCCATTGGGCAGACTTTAATAATGAACCTATTAATAACTGGAAGGATGTCGCTTCTACATTATTATCTATTCCTATGGCTCATCAGTTAATTGGTTTTTATACGGTTGCAGATAGCTCGGATGGTGTTCTAAAAGTAATGAGAAGTTATCAGTATTATGCAGCTAGTGCGATTTCAGATAAAGTTTCAAAAACAAAATGGAACGAAGGAAATCAAAGAGGAGGTTTTATCTGGCATACAACAGGTTCAGGTAAAACTATGACTAGTTTTAAGTCTGCAGAATTGATTGCAAATTCTAAAGATGCAGATAAAGTTATATTCTTAACAGACAGATTAGAACTAGGTACTCAGTCTTTAAAGGAATATAAAGGATTTGCTGATTGTGAAGACTATGTACAGGCTACCGAAAATACAAGAGTACTCATTTCTAAATTAACGAGTGAAGATCCTAAAGATACTCTTATAGTTACTTCTATTCAAAAGATGAGTAACATTAAGCATGAAGAAGACGGATTGAATGAAAGAGATATTCAGAAAATAAGTTTAAAACGATTAGTATTTATTGTAGATGAAGCACATCGTTCTACTTTTGGTGAAATGTTATTTACTATTAAAACTACATTCCCTAAGGCATTGTTCTTTGGATTTACTGGAACACCTATCCAAAAAGAAAACCAAAAGAAAAACAATACTACAGCTAGGGTATTTGGTAATGAATTACATAGATATAGTATTGCAGATGGTATAAGAGATAAGAATGTGCTAGGTTTTGATCCATATATGGTTAAAACATATAAAGATGGTGATATCAGAAAAGCAGTCGCTTTAGAACAAGCAAAGGCTAAAACTGAAGAAGAGGTATTTACTGATCCAAAGAAAGAAAAAAAGTACTATGAATACATGGATTCATCAAAAATACCGATGGCAGGACATGAAGAATCAGGAAAGTATAAAAAGGGAATAGAAGACTATGTTTCTACTTCACAATATACTACAGAAGAACATCAAAGAGCAGTTGTTTCAGATGTTATAGAACATTGGAATACATACAGTCATAATTCAAAGTTTCATGCTATCTTTGCTACTTCAAGTATTACAGAAGCAATTAAATATTATCAGTTGTTTAAAGAGATGAAACCTTCATTACGTGTAACTTGTTTGTTTGATCCTAACATTGATAATAAAGGTGGTTTTGAATATAAAGAAGAAGGACTAAAAGAAATCCTTGATGATTATTATAAACTTTATGGTTCGAAATATGATATGGCTAAACATGCAGAATTTAAAAAGGATGTAGCTTTTAGACTAGCACATAAAGAATATCATAAAGGTATTGAAAGAACTCCAGAAAAACAATTAGATTTACTAATTGTAGTTGATCAGATGTTAACTGGCTTTGATTCTAAATGGGTTAATACATTGTATTTAGATAAGGTAATCGAGTACGAAAGTATTATTCAAGCTTTTTCTAGAACTAATAGACTATTTGGAAATGATAAACCTTTTGGTGTTATTAGATATTACAGAAAAACCAATACAATGGCTAGAAACATAAAAGATGCAGTTAAACTATATTCAGGCGATAAACCTCTAGAATTATTTGTAGATAAACTACCTAAGAATCTAGAAGGTATAAATACAACTTATAAAGAGATTAAAGAACTATTTAATTCAGAAGGTATTAAAGATTTTGAAAAGGTGCCTGATGACAATGCAGTGTCTGCAAAATTTGTTTCATTATTTAATGATTTTAATGAGTATCTAGATGCAGCTAAGGTTCAAGGATTTATATGGGATAAAGAAGTATATACATATGATGATCCTGCAACTGAAGAACATAAAGAGTATCATATTTATGTGACTAAACGTGAATATGAGGCATTATTACAGAGATACAAAGAGTTATCAGATGGTGATCCTGATACAACACATACAGATGATGATATTCCTTATGATCTTAAGAGCTACATTGTTGAAATAGATTCAGAAAAAATTGATTCTGATTATATGAATAGTCGATTTAGAAAGTATCTAAAGGAATTGAATAAAGGATCTTCACCTGAAGTTGTAGAAAAAGCATTATCTGAATTACATCAGTCTTTTGCGAGTTTGAGTCAGGAAGACCAAAAATATGCAAATATATTCTTACATGATGTACAGAGTGGAGAAGTCGATGTTCAAGAAGATAAAACTTTAAGGGACTATATCAATGAATACAAATATAATGCAAAGAATGATCAAACTCATAAGTTTGCAGAAACATTTGGTCTTGATGAAGATAAATTAAGAAGCATGATGGAATTAAATCTGAACGAATTGAATATTAATGAGTTTGGAAGACTAGATGATTTAAAGAAATCTGTTGATAAACAGAAGGCAAGAGCTTATTTTGAATCTGTAGAAGGTACAAAAGTATTGCCACATAAAGTTAATATTAGAATGGATAGTTTATTAAGAAAGTTCATTCTGTCTGGTGGATTTGAGTTAGGAAAATCATAAAATACTGTAATTGATTGAGTGATAGATAATGAGATTCTTGTAAAACTTGGGAACAGCGAGAGTTGGGAGATATTGCTGAGAAGTCTGTGGAAAAAAATGCAGGAATAAAATATATAGAGACGTTAACTAATTCAGCAGAATTTGGGATTATTAGTCAGAGAGATTTTTTTGATCATGATATATCAAAAATAAACAACTTAGCTGGATATTACATTGTGAAAAATGAGTATTTTGTTTATAATCCTCGAATCTCAACAAATGCACCGGTAGGGCCAATAAATTGTAATAAGCTAGGGAAAATTGGCGTAATGTCGCCATTATATACCGTTTTTTGTACGCACGATGTTGATACAACTTATTTAGAATATTTCTTTAAAAGTAAATATTGGCATTCTTATATGAATTTTAATGGAGATTCGGGAGCAAGGTCAGATAGGTTCTCTATAAAAGATACTTTGTTCTTTGAAATGCCAATACCTACGCCGTGTACAAGTGAACAAAGAAAAATTGGTAAGGTTTTAACTGAAATTGACAATCTTATCACCCTTCATCAGCGTTAAAATGCATTGTATTTAGGAATTTGACAATTGTTAGTTAAAAATACGTATATGTATGAAGCTTATGGATTGAATTGTTCAATTTGATTGGAACTTCTAGTGTTATCAATTTTATAAATTTGATTCGATAACTTGTTGCTCAGAAATTAAGAAAAAATAACTTAGCTTCTGATTACAATTGAATAGTATTTTGATGCTTATATACCAAGGATTTTAGCCATATTCTTGGTATTTTTTTGTTAATCATATAAGCAATTACTTGGGAACAGCGTGAGTTAGGGAATATAGGGCAGACATATACAGGGTTATCAGGAAAAACAAAAGATGATTTTGGACATGGGCATGCTCAATTTGTTACTTATATGAATGTTTTTTCTAATCCGATTAGTAATCCAAAAATGAATGAACCAATTGAAGTTGATTCTAAACAAAATGAAGTAGAGGTTGGAGATGTATTCTTTACTACTTCGTCTGAAACACCAAAAGAAGTAGGAATGACCTCTGTTTTAATAGAAAAACAGGGCAAAATGTATCTTAATAGCTTTTGTTTTGGATATCGTCTTTATGAGAAATACGATAGTTATTATCTAGCATATATGTTACGATCTAATTCTTTTAGAGAGAAAATCATAATGCTCGCTCAAGGTATATCTAGATATAACATTTCTAAAAATAAAGTTATGGAAATAGATGTTTTTATTCCTTCACATAAAGAACAGATGGAGATTGGTAAGTATTTTCGTGATCTCGATACTCTTATCACCCTTCATCAGTGTGAGCCAGAAAACAAGATGGAGGACAATAAAATGTTAGATAATATAAATAACCAAATCTTATTCTGTGATTACTATGAAAAATGGATAAAAGTATACAAAGAAGGCGCAATAAGAAAAGTTACATTAGAAAAATACTATATGACACATCGTTGGTTAAAGAAGTTAATACCTGAATTAAAAATATGTGAAATGACTCGTATCAACTATCAACAGTTATTGAATGACTATGCTTTATATCATGAAAGACAAACAACTATGGATTTCCATCACCAATTAAAAGGTGCAATACTAGATGCTGTAGATGAAGGATTATTGGATAGAGATCCTACACGTAAAGCAATTATCAAAGGGAAAACACCTGCAGCTAAAAAGATTAAGTATATCAACCAGTTTGAATTACATACATTACTTAATAATTTAAATCTAAAGTCAGAAATAAGTTGGGATTGGTTTATCTTAATAGTTGCTAAAACAGGATTAAGATTTTCAGAAGCACTTGCTTTAACCCCAAAAGATTTTGATTTTGGAAGACAATCTATTTCTGTAAGTAAAACATGGGATTATAAAGGTGATGGAGGTTTTTTACCAACTAAAAACAAATCATCAGTCCGTAAAGTACAAATAGATTGGCAGACAGTGATTCAGTTTTCTGAATTAATAAAAGGTTTGCCAGAAGACAAACCTATATTTGTGAATGGTAAAGTTTATAATTCTACTGTAAATGATATACTTGCTAGATATTGTAAAAAAGCGAATGTACCTGTTATATCAGTCCATGGTTTAAGACATACACATGCATCACTATTATTATTTGCTGGTGTATCTATTGCGAGTGTGGCAAGACGACTAGGTCATTCAAGTATGAATACAACTCAAAAAACATATTTACATATTATTCAGGAATTAGAAAGTCAGGATGTTGATTTAGTAATGCGTTCATTATCAGGATTAAGTTAAAATAATAAAAGGCTCGCACTGATCAAGGATGATAAGAAAAGAATATCTTTAAATCAAAATAGCGTATAATACTAGCAGGTAATATGACTAAGGGGTTTACTTATAAGGGTGTAATTTTTAAACATTATTTTTGTTATATCTGATTTAGGTATATGTGGATTGAAATTATTCAGATAAAAAATAAAGGGTGCCCCCCGCCGTACAGGCAAAGGCCACCCTTTATGTCTATATTATAACCATTATTCACGTTAATTACAATAAGATGTATCTTTTCAGTACAGCTCACAACTGTACTGTTTTTTATTGTGGTAATTATAGTACTTATACATTTAATCAGTATTCTTTACCCGTATCTATCCACTTTTTGATTTCTTGAAATCAAAAAGTCAATCAGTATAATAATTATGGAAAGGGGTAAAACAAAATGAAACTATCTGAATTCCATGCATTTAAACGTAAAATCAATGAACTTTATATTAATGTAAAAGACAGTAGTATGTACAAACAACTCTTTAGCAGTATCAAGGCGTTAGACTGCTTGGAAACCTATTGTCTAGGTATAAGTTATCAAATCGTTTCTCATAGCACTCTATCCAGAGAACATCAAATAAAATTATTAGATGAATTTTATAAAGAAGCACACATACCCTTTGATCCGTCAGAAGTATATACTATGATGGAAAACGGACCATATACAATAGATGAGAATCCTATTTGGTATGGTATAGATGCTATGACATCTAATCGTCCTGGTTCTGTTAACTTTTGTCTTTACTACTCTTTAATGACTGGAATGATATCTGAACAAGATGGCATTAATTACTACAATGAATTAACTAAGCTATTAAGTAGTTTCCTTCATTCATTCGGTCATCATACAGATGTATATGTCGATGAGTACATCAAAGAAACAGAACATTATACAACTACAATGGCTGCCCAATTTGTGGAGCACTGTCAAGAAGAATACATGCAGGCATCAAAAAAAGTAAATTAAACGCAAAAAAAAGACTCGAATGGGGGAATATTCAAGTCTTTTTTTCTGCTTTTCTTTTCGCTTATCATTATAGCATAAACTGTAATCGCTATCAATAATTATTTTACATATAACCAATCTCACTATATAATGATACAGTATTGATATGGAGGATTAATCATATGTTAGAAAACAAGAAGAACGTATTATTTGATATGGATGGCTTGCTTATTGATAGTGAAGCATTAGGAATCAAGATGTGGGAAAAGGTATTTGCTAGTCACAACGAACCCTTTAACCCAGAAGCTGCTTATAAAACAATTGGCTCTAATGGATTAGCAGCACAAGAAATGCTGGAGAAAATCACAGGCAATAGATACTACTTTACACGTTTTAGAGATGACAAGATCAAAGAAACAAGAAAATACTTAGAAACAAACCCTATGCCAGTTAAAAAAGGAGCTCATGAACTATTAACATATCTAAAAGATAATGGTTATACATTGGTCCTTACTAGTTCTACTTTTGAACCAGATGTACTATTCTCATTAAAATCTGGAGGTTTAGACAAGTACTTTGATAAGTTTGTATGTGGTGATCATGTTACTCGTGCCAAACCTAATCCAGAAATATTCAATAAAGCTATAGAACTATACAATCTTAAGAAAGAAGAAACATTTATTCTAGAAGATTCTAGAAATGGTATTATTGCGGCAGATGCTGCAGGTATAGATGTTATTGGAGTACCTGATTTAGTGGATATCAGCGATATGACGCAATCACATTTGTTGTGTATCAAAGAAAATCTTCTAAAAGTGCTCGATTTAATAAAATAATTGAAGAATACAAACCTCTTATCATCTCTAACATGGTACAATAGAGAAGGAAGGAGGTTTTTTTATGGATTACAATGGTTTAAGTATTGTATCACCACAATATTATCCTGATGATGAAGAATGGAATGATTTCTTTAACCTTTGGTTTCAGGGCTATGATCTGAATACAGATATCACAGAACATTTTCATTATTTAATATCTCATTCAGATTATCTTGTAATGGTTCAAAGACCACTGAATTCTGATGATCAAGATTATGAAATCATTTCTGTATCTAATGAACAACAACAATCCTATTTACCTGCTTTCACAAATATAAAGGAAATAACAGACTATATAGATCTTCCTGAACCACAAGAAGGCTACCAGGTAGAAGTAATGGTAGCTTCTTATAAACGCCTCTTAGAAGAGATATATATGCGTACAGAAGGGTTAAATGGTTTAGTGATTAATCCTTTCTCACAAAAGCTGATAGCTGATGAAAAACTATTAAATAGTATAGGACACAATACAACAATAGGGATCAATCATCATAAAGACTTACCAAGTCTAGTACCAGCTAATTTAAAGTTTAGAAAGAATATGAAGATCTATCATTCTAATGGTAAAGATCCTCATGTAAAAGAGTTATTAAAAGAAAGTGTAGAAGACCTTATGGAGGATGGGGTCTTTGCCTGTCCTGTACTTGTAAATAAGAAAGACTTATATATAAATAAGACAGGAGAACTTGCAATGCATACAGGTGCTGATATTTATATCAAACCACTTATGTGTTCTCATGCTGATCCTAATAAACTCTATATTAGTTTATTTACTGGATTAGAAGATGTAAAAAGAGTAGATATGACACATGATGAACCAGACATGGAAATGATTATTACATGTCAGTCATTTGAGTCATACAAAGATATACTCTTTTCTAGTGATGCATTCTGTGGTATTCTCATTAATCCTTTTACAGATCATCTAGGGTTTTCTAAAGACATGTTAGATGAAATGTTTTATAATAAAGAAACTATCAACTAAGGAGGAAAACAAGTTGAATTACAAACCTTTAAAAGATGCTCAAGCATTTACTACATCAAGATGGACTGACACTCTTGATGCATGGAAAAAAGCTCAGGATGACAAAGAAGTAGCTTACAAAGCATTCCTTAAGAACCTAACAGAATCACATTATTATGGTTATATGAATTTACCAGAAAGCGGTGAAAATTTAGAATATGATCATTCATTCTTTACTATTTCACCACAGGATGGAAGTAAGAACTTTATTTCTGTTTATACTTCATTAAAAGAATTAAAAAGCAGTCTTGCGAAACCTGAAACATCAATGCCAGGAAGAAAAGTAGAAGCAGTAGAAGTCAACTATGCTTTCCTAGCAAAAGAACTTACACTTGCTGATGGTAATCAAATTGATGGTATTGTGATTAACCCATTTAGTGATGACTATATTCTTACAAGAGAAGAATTAGTACAGATTTCTAAACGTTTATGTAATGGTTTAGACCATACAGAAGATTTAGGTAACATTACTCCTGCAAATATCTTTATTAAAGAAATTTGGAAGATTTTCCAGAATACTGAAGATGATGATAAGAAAGCAGAAATCTTTAGTCATATGGCTGAAGCATTTGATGATGCTTTATTCGCATTACCTATTATGGTAAGAAAAGAAGATTTAGTAGTAGAAGATGGTAATACATACGTTGCTAGATCAGATGCAGATTTTGCGATTAGAATGTTATCAAGTGAAGATAATGGTGATCAGGCTAATATTGTTCCACTCTTTACATCACAGGAAGATATTGAAACATTAGATGGCTGGAATGCTGAAGATGAAGAAAGAAAATCTATGCTACTGACTGCCGATCTTGTTACTCATCTAGGAGGACTTAATAATGGTGAAGCCTTTGATGCACTCGTTATTAATCCATTCACAGATAATATTGTACTTACAAAAGAAATCCTAACTACAATGGGATTAATAGAAGGGGAGGAGTAAAAGAATGAGTAAACCATTATTAAACACAACACCAGTAGAAACAACTGATAAAGAATGGAAAGAAAGCTGTGGTAAATATGGAGAAGCTTCTTTTACTGCCACTAAACTAGAAGATGATTTAATGCATACATTAAAGGCTTCTACATTCCTTACATATATTTCTGTAGACGATGATGATGAAGATTCATTCTTCTTACAGACAGTATGTGATGATGACGGAGATGAATGGTATGCAATTTATACTACTGTAGAAAATGCACAGAACTCTTCTATTCTAGAAGATTCTGATTTCCCAGACCGTCATAATGTATTAGTAGAAGTAGACTATGAATTCTTATTAAATGAATTATTTAATACAGGTGATGATGAAATCTATGGTATGGTTATTGATCCAGAAACAGATGCATTTACTCTAGGTAGAGATACATTAAGTGATATGGGTGTTGAAGAAAACAATGGTGTAGATCATCATGAAACAATTGGTCATAGAGTACCAGGTAATATGGAGTTCTCTTGGTTATATGATGAATATATGGAAGCACAAGGTGAAGAAGAAAAAGATAAATTCCAATCACTTATGGAAGATGTAGTTGAACGCTCATGTCTTGCATTAATGACGATTGTGAATAAATCAGATTTAGTTACTTTACCAGATGGTACATATGAATTAAAAAAGGATGCATCTATGATTATTCCTTCATTATCTGCAGAAGATGATGAAGGTAATGAATTAAGCTATTTCCCACTCTTTACATCTAATGAACAGATTGATAAATGGGGCATCAAAGATAATGTTG
This sequence comes from Catenibacterium sp. co_0103, assembly GCF_004168205.1. Taxonomy (GTDB): domain Bacteria; phylum Bacillota_I; class Bacilli_A; order Erysipelotrichales; family Coprobacillaceae; genus Catenibacterium; species Catenibacterium mitsuoka_A. Next base: position 48,350 of record NZ_RCYB01000004.1, read on the forward strand.
AATTAAAGGAAGGACAGGTATTAATCAGCGAATGTCGTCCATTTGATCAGCATATTGCTACATTCTTCGGTGCTGGAGAATATGATGCTTTATTAATCAACCCATTTGATCAGGCATTTGTTATCGGCAAGGAATTCATCAAGGCTATAAGCGGTCATCAGGAAGAAGACGAAACACCTGCTGCATAAACTAAATATAGGAGAGACACAACATGAAAAAGCTATGGAACGAATTCAAAGAATTCGCATTTAAAGGCAATGTCATTGACATGGCTGTCGGTGTCATTTTAGGTACTGCTATTACTGCTGTTGTCACATCTCTTGTACAGGACATTATTATGCCTGTATTATCTGCAATCATTAAAATTCCATCTGATATTACTGAATTAACTCTTAAGATTAATAATATTAATATCAAGTATGGATCATTCCTATCTAACCTCATTAACTTCTTATTAATGGCTTTCTGTATCTTTATCTGTATTAAAGCGATTAATAAGGTCGTGAGTTTCCGTAAGAAGGAAGAAGAAAAAGCAGCACCTGCACCAAAGCCAGAAGACATTGTATTATTAGAAGAAATCAGAGATCTTTTGAAAGAAAAAAAATAAGCACCTAAGTGCTTATAATGTAGGATCTTCTAGATCATCATTAAGATAAGTCGTTCTCTTAGACTTATCTTTTTTTATTTGGTCTGTACTAAAAGTGACGGTTTCTTTTGTTTGAGTAGGTGCTGTATTTACAAGATTGACACCTAATGACCATTCTTCTAGTTCTTCCTCTAGAGTATCTGCATCCTTTGCTTTTACTTTAATAGCCATACACTTCACCTCTTTCGAATTAATTATATACATAATGAACTCTTTTTAAAAGCGAATAATAATGTTAAAATATGGGAAAGGAGTGTATTTTATTATGATAATAGACTTAAACCAAATCCTATCTACTTTTAATATAGATTACGAAATCGCAAAAGGAAACAATAAACTTGGTGAAGCCTCTTTACCTAAACAGTTTAATCAAGGAGGAGAAATTCAAGGTAATTTTCTCTCACGTGAATTTTCATTAATTTATGATCCTGATAAAATTAAGCCTGAATGGGATAAGGTAGGACATAAGAAATATGGAATGTTATTTGAAGAAGAAAGTCTAGGTGTAATCTATCAGAAAACAGGCTTTACATCTCAATCAGGATACTTTGTATTAAAGTATGATGGTGTTAAATATAAGATGTATAGAGTTGGATTAGAAACAGGTTACGTATATCCTATCTATGAAGGTTCTAAACTAGTAGCCTGTATTGTGGCAGACAAATCCATTTTCAATGATTTAAACCTCTACCATATTTATGCATTAAACAAGTCATATAGTTATATTTCATCTATATTTGGCTTATATCTAGATGCCTGCATCCAGTTAAAGTATGGTCCTCTTGTAACATCTCCAAACTATATTGCTGGAAAGAGCTTAAGAAAGAAATATGATCCTGCTTTTATTGAAAAAATAAAGGATATGGAAAACAAAGCGTAACAAAAATATTGTTGTTGTAGAAAAAGTATGCTAATATGACTGTGGGAGTCGTATTACGATTAGAATAGCTCTTGGAAAGGTCTGAAATAGGGAGTCAGATCTTTTTTTGTTTTTGTTCATACTTAGTTCATATACTAAGACTATATTAATAACTGTAAAGAGGGCCACTCCCTAATAATAAAAGTGTCCTGTTTACGATTCATAAATAAAACTCCCTTCTAATTGTATTAAATTGTTTTTTAGAACCACTGGCTCTCCTCCAGTGGTTTTTACTTGTATTAAAATAGAAGAAGACTATACTATACTATAGTTAGATGCCGACTTAGCTCAGTAGGCAGAGCGATACACCCGTAATGTATAGGCCACAGGTTCGATTCCTGCAGTCGGCACCATTTATTTTATTTCACTCAAAGTGGAATTTAACTTTTCACTTTAGTCCTTGCATTAAATAATATGTTCACGTATAATTAACACGCAATAATATTCGTCTAGTCGCGGAAATATATTGCGTTTAGACCAGGTGGCAGTGCACTTGGTTTTTTATTTGTCTTAATTGACAACGCTTACACTATAAGGTAAACTATATATAGAAAGAAGTGATCCTGGCGGTATGATCTTATTATGTATTGTATATATATAATAAGTATGATAACCAGGATCATTTTTATTTAGGAGGATTTGTTATGAAGATTATGGTACGTGCTGATGATTTAGGTTACAGCCGAGGTGTGAATTATGGTATATATGATACAGTAAAAAATGGTGTGATTAAGAATATTGGTTTTATGGTGAATATGCCTGATTCTGTAGAAGGCTATGAACTTGTAAAGGATTTAGATATCTGTTTAGGACAGCATACTAATGTATGTATTGGTACTCCTATCAGTGATCCAAAACTTATTCCAAGTCTTGTAGATGAAAATGGACAATTCAAATCAAGTAGAACATATAGACAAAGTAATGAAGACTTTGTAGTACTAGAAGAAGCCATTATAGAAATAGAAGCACAATATAAAAGATTTAAAGAGATAACTCATCTTGAGCCTTCTTATTTTGAAGCTCATGCAGTAGCCAGTGATAATCTATTAAAAGGTATTGAAATTGTTGCGAAAAGACACAATTTAAAGTTCAATGACATTTCTTTTGATGGGACACCTGTTGAATTGGCAGGAGAAAAACTCTATATGCATATGGAAAGTATGAAGGAAGGGTATGATCCTTTTAAATCTTTTAAAGAAATGGTAGAGAATGCACATGATGATGGTTGTGACTTATTAGTTTGTCATCCAGGATATCTGGATGCACAAATACTACGTACTTCTTCTCTTACTCTTAATCGTACAAAAGAAGCAGAGATGTTCTGTTCAGAAGAACTCAAAGAGTATCTTAAAGAATATGATATACACTTATATACATATGACGAAATAGGACACTAAAAGCTGCCAATCGGCAGCTTTTACTATTCACACATGATTTTAATAATTTCCTGGTCAGTAGAAGCCATACCTTGACTTCCTAATACACCGATGTTATGGATTGTATTTTCTATACCCTTAGAAATAATACCATCTCCACCATAGAACTGCTGACCATTCATATACATATCATAACCTAGAATGCCAGCTTCTACACTTACCGCAATCTTGGCAGCACAGCTTGCTTTAGCACCATCACAGATAATACCAGAAGTAATAGCCAAGGCATTCACGATTGTATGATTCATCACTTCTTCACTTGCATCCTTTAAATAAGCAAGTCCTGCACCACATGCAGCACCCGCACTTACTGCTCCACAGAAAGCAGATAAACGACCAATCTCAGTCTTTAAATGAATGGCTGTTAAGTTAGAAATCACAAGAGCACGATATAACTTCTCTTTATCTAAATGTTCTCTTTCTGCATAAATAATAAGAGGTACGGATACAGTTAATCCCTGGTTACCACTACCAGAATTAATTACTACAGGTAGTTCACAACCATTCATTCTCGCATCACTACCAGCAGCTGCATAGGCCTTTAATAGACTTGGTAAATCTTTTCTAATTGCAATCACCTTACCAATATTAGCCCCATAATCACCATGCATTCCTTCTTGTGCAATGGCAGTATTACATTCAATCATCTGATCTAATAACTCTTTTACATCATTAATCTCTACTTCTTTCGCAAAAGTATAAATATTATGCATAGTAAGAGTCAAATAGTCTTCATCAATAGTCTGTTTTAATGCTTCTCCACATACAATAGTTTCATTATCTTTTGTCATTTCTATAATATGTGTATGTGTTCCCGCAATATGTACCATTGCTTCATGTTCATCATTAGATACAGTTAAACGAATATCTAAAGAATAAGGGGATTCTAAAGGCTGTACTTTAATAGAAGCACTCTTCATAAGTTCAGTCATCGCAATAATATCTTCTTCCTTCACATGACTAATAACCTCTAATTCTGCTTCTGCATCTCCACCTGTAATACCAATACAGGCAGCTGTTTCAATACCTTTGTTTCCATGAGTATGAGGCACAATAACACTCTTAACATTCTTGATGATGTTACCACTGACTTCAATTAATATCTTATTTGGCATACCACCTAATGTCTTTCTTGCGAGACTTCCTGCATACGCAATTGCGATAGGTTCTGTACATCCCATGGCAGTTACGAGTTCCTTATTTAAGATTCTTACATAAGTCTCATAAAGTTTTTTATCCATTCTTTTTCTCCTTATTAAAAAGGCAATGAATCATTGCCTTATTGATCAATTTCTTTTCTATAAATGTCAAAGCTGCTTACTATCATTGCAAATAAGAATCCAGTTGATACAAAGAAGATTGTATAATCGAGTAATCCATGAATATAAATCATCACAATATAGCCTACAATTAAAGCAACAAGAGTAGGGTTACACTTAGTTCTTAATAAGCGATATAAACGTTTAATATTTTCAATGAAGAACGGTGCGATCACCAATAATCCTATAATCCCAAAACATAAAACAGGATCAATAAAGATATTATGTGAATGCTGTGTAGGATGCCCATTATATTGTGCATAAATATGCCAATATGTCATAGGTCCTTCACCAAATAAGAAATGTGTCTTAATGTTCTGAATAGCAACTTCCCAGATATGTTTTCTTACCCCTAAGTACTTCACAATATTGCTCATACGTGGAATATATTGAGGTTTCGCAATAAAGAAACCAACACCCGCTGCACCTACAGCACAAATACCACCAAAACTCTTGTAATTACGATTAAACAACAACATAATCGCAAGACCACCAGCAAGTGCAGGCCATGCAGTACGACATCCTGTTAAATATAGACAGAATAAGTTAAGTAATGTAATTAAACCAATAATCACTATTTCTTTAATATGATTCATGAATCCATGATTATGAGTATACTTCAAGAACTTATAGAAACAAATAGCCACAAAGAACTCAATCATCATTGCATAGTAGTTCGCATTAAAGAACATCGCATTTGTACGATACTGTGGTGCATTAAATACAACCAAATACCATCCCTCAAGATCAAACTGTCTTAAGATGAATATATATTCAATAATAGCCCATACAGCTGCAAATACACTTAAACCAATCACTATATTCAACATTGTATCAAATAGTTCTTCACTTGCATGACGTCTATATACAAGTGTCATACTATATAACATCAAATAACCTAAAGATACACCAGCCCCTGGCCAGTTCTGATAAAAGACACTTGTTAAGAAAATAAGTGCTGAGAAGAAAATAATATATTTGCTTCGTTTTGTTTCTTCATAACCTTTCTTTACTTCACCCTGTTTAATCCATTTAAAGAATATAATTGCATGAATCACTACAGTAATATAGAAAGGAAGGAATATTGCGGCAATCGCAATAAGAAAATCACATTGCACAGAATCAAAACGTGACTTTAAGTTTTTAATAATATCCATGAGAACCCCCTTTAATTACATTCTATATTATACACGAAAAATCAAAAAAAATATTGTTTACTCACGAAATATTGGTAGAATACTCTATGGAGGTAGAATATATGAATATGAACACTTCATTCTTCTCTTTTAAGTCAGGATCTCCATTCATGATTATCCTATCTATTATTTTAGGAACACTACTCATGGCTTATGGAATCTATGAAATCTTCTTTAAGAAAGATAAAAGAGAAATTAAAGGAATTTACCATGGTTATAAGAAAGTCAATAACTTATATTGTCGTCCTATCTTCCAGTATTCTTATGGTACAAAGAAGTATAACCAGGCATCTATCCAGGAATTTAAAGTAGAAAAGATTGAAAAAGATTATGTAAAAGGACAGGAATATCCTATTTATTTAGGGGAACAGGCGAATACATTCTATTTAAAGAAGAAAAACACTTGGTCTAACTATTTATTAATCGTTGCAGGTATCTTATTCTATGTCAGTGCTATTCTAGGTTATCTAGGATTCTAAAAAGAAGTAGTTTTTAATAACTACTTCTTTTTCTTTTCTAATCTTTTTTCTACAGCACGATAAAGTGGTTCTAATAGTTTCTTGTTCTTTTTCTTACATACAAGATAGAAACTATTAGTCGCTTCTTTATCTATGATTGGAATAATCTTTCTATTATCTGGCTTGCCATCTCTTTCTATAGATAAATCAGAAATAAATGTAGGAAGAGTAGAATTCTGAGTCAGATCCATAAATACTTCTCTATTATCCTGAAGAATAAAATGAGTATGAGGCTGTGTTTCTAAATGCATTGGATACCATACACCGATTCTAGAAAACAAAAGCATTGTCTGACCATCTAGATTCTTAAAGAATAATGCTTTACTATCTGCAAGAGAATGATCAAGTGCTAATGAGAAATACAATGTTTCTGTATCATATAACTCATAATATAATTCTTTACTCTCAGGAATCTTATTTAATACAACAGCTGTATATAAATCATTCTCCAAACCAGATAATAAGATATCTGGCATTTTAATTTCTGAAGAAACAGCCATGTTTTCATATATCTTTCCTGCATAAGGTACTAAATCCCATAAAGGTGCAGGTGCACATGCTCCAATACTAATTGTATGAGTCATACGATTATATTCACGTACACGAGCAATCATATCATTTGCAGAAAATAATACTTTCTGTGCATAATCAACAGCCACTTTACCAGTCGCATTTAAAGTAATACGATTCTTTTCACGGTCAAAAATAGGAACCTGCAGTTCTTCTTCAAGCTTCTGCATGGCACGAGAAAGTGCTGGCTGAGAGATATGTAATGCTTCAGCTGCTTTAGATAATGTTCCATATTTAGAAACAGCTAATAATTGTTCAACTTGTCCAATTTCAATCATTGAATGTTCCTCCTCACTATGCACCCACATTATAGCATAATACAAAACTGGCATTGTACTTTTCTACTTATTATTAATAGAATAGTTGTAGAGGTGAAGACTATGAAATATACATTTATGGAAAATTTTAAAGACAAAGATCCAGAATTTTATGACTTTTATTCACATTTTATAAGTGAAGAAGTAATCAATGATACCACTTTGGATGATAAGAGTAGATACTTATCTATTACTGCAGTACTTGTAGGCACAAAAGCTCAGGATTTATTTAAGGATATGTTAGATGATTTATTGAAATATCTCACAGCTGATGAAATTCAGGAAGTCCTTTATCAAGCTGTGGCTTATCTTGGTATTGGCATGGTTTATCCATTCTTAAATATTATGAATAGACATGTGAATAAACCATTAAAGAGTGCATCTACCACAAATAGAGACAATCGTATAGAACTTGGTAATGAGAAACAATGTGAACTCTTTGGTGAACATATGAGAGGATTCCAAACAAGTGGTCCTGAAGAAAAACGTCATATCAAGAGATGGCTCGCAGGTAACTGTTTTGGTGATAACTATACAAGAATAGGACTCACTGGAGCACAAAGAGAAATGATTACATTCTGTTTTCTAGCAGCACTTGGTACTGAACCACAATTAAAATCTCATATTGGTGGAAACTTCCATGTAGGTAATGATGCACATTATCTCCTTAATGTGATTTCTAACTGCATGCCATATATTGGTTATCCACGTACTTTAAATGCAATCAGATGTATACATGAAATGGAGAAATAATCATGAATTATACTTTAGAAGATATCAAGAAACAGAGTCCTTATCCTATTGGTAAATTGAATACAGCATATGCTAAGTATTTTGTAGGTAATAGTTATCTCTATTCTATTAATAATCAAGAAGTAAATATTTCTAATGTTACTTTTGAACCAGGATGTAGAAACAACTGGCATATCCATCATGGTGCAGGACAGATCTTATTATGTACTGCAGGAAGAGGGTATTATCAGGAATGGGGAAAACCTGCTCAGGAACTTAATGTAGGTGATACAGTTTATATTGCACCAGAAATCAAACATTGGCATGGTGCAGCACCAGAAAGCTATTTTGTACATATTGCAGAAAGTGTACCAAATGAAAATGCTTCAAACGAGTGGCTTGAAGCAGTGGATGAAGAAGAATATCTAAAATTGAAATAAAACAAAACGATCAGGAAGGGAAGCCTGATCGTTGTTTATTTCAAGAGTTATTTTGAAGGGAGTTTGGGAAATTTTAGGAATCACTCTTGGTAAAAAGAAGCTTTAATTATTATCGGGAGTTGCTTTCTCTTTACAGGTACTATTATGCTTTTTATCTATGAACACATTGTGAACTCATTATTTTTTTCTAGGAAATATAATGAGTATTCGCCAATGCTTGATATTGTATGTGCAGGGAAAGATGTAGAGGGAACATATAAGGTGGTAAAACATCTTCTTGACAATATGGGTACTATGTATGATTTTAGAAAGTCCGGTTTATATAAGCATATGAAGTTCAGAGATATTGATAAAGCTATATTAGATGGTGTAAAAGAAAAATTTCTTGAAGGATTCAGAAATGAGGAAAAATTCGGCAACATGGCAGGATATGAGCCGTGGGAGAAATTAATTTTTGACAGATAAGTTTTTGAAAACTGTCGTTTGGTAAAATCTATTCCATTTGCAAAAAAGTATCCCAAATAAAAATGCTTCAAACCAGTGGCTTGAAGCAATGGACGAAGAAGAATATCTAAAATTGAAATAAAACAAAACGATCAGGAAGGGAAGCCTGATCGTTGTTTATTTCAAGAGTTATTTTGAAGGGAGTTTGGGAAATTTTAGGAATCACTCTTGGTAAAAAGAAGTTTTAATTATTATCGGGAGTTGTTTTCTCTTTACGGGTACTATTATGCTTTTTATCTATGAACACATTGTGAACTCATTATTTTTTTTCTAGGAAATATGTTATAATGATGCCCGAGGAGGATTTTTTATGAAAAAGTCAATCATTACATTCTTATGTTTGATGTTGATCACATTATCAGGATGTACTTATAATACCAAATATTCAGAAAGTGATGCCCCCTTAACTATTACAGGTGGTCTCAGTGATACATTGATTGTATATTATTCATTCAATGGAGAAGAACGTGAACTCGCAAAACAAGTACAGTCATATACAGAAGGGGATTTACTTTGTTTACAGACTTCTAAGAAGTACTCTACAGACTTTAAAGAGAGAATTAAAGAACATAGAAAAGAAAGAGAAGCTTACGCAAAAGCACTTAAAGAAAATAAACATGATTATAAGAATAAACATGTATTAGATACATTACCTACTCTTAAAAATCAAATTGATGATATTAATCAATATAAGACTGTATATCTTATTTATCCATGCTGGGAAAAGGATGAACCTTTAATTATTGATTCATTCTGTATGGATTATGACTTATCAGGTAAAACAATTGTACCTATGTGTATAAGTGAAAAAAACTGGCGTGGCCATGTGAAATATTCCAGCAAGAAGAGTGTTGCTCACTTTAATAAGATGATACCAAATGCGAACTTTAAGCGTGCAAAGGCATTTACTGATGTCAAAGGCGTTAAAAAGTGGCTAGAAACTATTGATATGATCTAGACTGGATATGCATCCAGTCTTTTTTTTGGAGAACTATAATGAGACATATATTTTTACTTAAACCAGTGGATGATGATTATGATCATCATCCGTTTATAGAAACAATTAGAGAGGTGATGCAGGGTTATGATTATGACATATTCATGAGTACTTATCCTGATCATGCCAAGAAGATTATTAAATATTATAAAGAACCAACACGTTTTTATAGTGTTGGTGGGGATGGAATGTTGAACCAGGTCATTCAGGGACTTATAGGTACACCTCATGAACTAGTAGTTATTCCTTATGGAACAGGAAATGACTTCTTTAAGATGATTTCTAAGAATAATGATTCTAAAGAAGTACTTAAAGCATCTTTAAAGGGTAAAACAATTCCTATTGATACAGTGTTAATGAATAATCGTTATTTTATTAATAATGCATGTTTTGGTTGTGATAGTGTGATTGCGAATCATGTTCATGATGATGTGAAGATTCCTAAGATGTTTAAAGGACATCAATACGAGTATTCTATTCTAAGAAACTTTGTCCAGTATCCATTTTATCCTATTAAGATGACCAGCCATGGAACACTATTGTATGAAGGTCCTGTTACTTTATGTGCCTGTGCAAATGCGAAATATTATGGTGGGGCTTATAAGATTGCTCCTCGTGCATCATTAGAAGATGGTCTCATGAATATTGTGATTCTTGATCAAATTAATAAAGGACTTATTCCTTTATATATTAAGAAGATAGTAAGTGAAACACTTGATCAGGATAAACATGCTCATGTCTTTACTGTAGATGAAGTGGATGTAGAATCTCAGTATCCATGTAACTTAGATGGCGAAGAAGTAAAAGCATCTCATTATCATCTAGAAGTAAAGAAGAATAGTTTAAATCTTGTAGTCTTTGATAATTAAAGAAATAAATGTTTCTATGATTGGAGATAGTTCTTCTTTTCTTGTGATAAAGGCTGCAGATGTATAGAGACCCTTGTCTTTAAGTTTAGTATAGGTCTGTGAATTTAAGTCTATATATGGTATAGCTGCTTCTGGTATAATAACCACCTGATCTAATATTGAACCCCATACTAAGGCAGTACGTATATCATCTGTAATAATAGGGATATGTGGCTGGAATTGGAGTTCATTTAAACAATAATCTACTATAAACTGACGATAACGTCTGTGAATCAAAACAGGATCATCTCGATAATCAATGAGATGGTTCTTTTTTTCATTCACAAGAGTAGAAGGTCCTACCGCAATCATTGGTTCAGGTTTAAATAAAAATGATTTCACATTCGTAGAATCAAACGGTGTTCTGACAAACGCAATATCTATTTCATGAGCTAGCAAGGCATCCATCATCTCATAGGTTGTTCCTTCTTTCATATGAATATCTAACTTAGGATATTTCTTTCTAAACACATCCATATGATCATGTGTAATTAAATAACCATTAGAAGAAGTAATCCCAAAACGTAAGATCTGTGTGGCAGCTCCTTGTACTTCTTTACTTGTCTGTTCATATAAATTCAACATCTGATTACATCTACGATAAAATAAGTGCCCTGCAGGCGTTAATGTGATATGACGATGTCCTCTCTCTATCAGTATTGTATCTAATTCTTCTTCTATCGCTTTTAACTGCATAGAAAGAGGAGGCTGTGAAATATGTAATACACGTGCAGCCTGTGTTATAGTCCCTTCTTCTACAATTGTCTTAAAGTATTTCATCTGTTTTAGTTCCATATGTATCTCCTATAGATTCTATATAAAATATATATTATACATATAGTATAAAACAGGATTATAATGTTGCAAGGACAGGGAGGAAAAATATGTATATAATGAAATATTTAAAGCCTTATAAATGGCAGGCCATTTCAGGTTTTATATTTAAACTTATAGAAGCGTTTCTAGAATTATGTATACCATTGGCTGTAGCTCTTATTATTGATAATGGTGTTGCAGTACATAATACAAACTATATTACAAAGATGGCTTTTGTAATCTTTGGTTTATCTACAGTAGGATATGCAAGTTCACTAGTGTGTCAGTACTTTGCGTCTCTTACATCACAGGGTGTAGGTACACTTATGCGTAAAGATATGTATCGTGCAATCAACCGTTATGATTATCAGGATCTTGATATTATTGGTACACCTTCTTTAATCACAAGAATCACCAATGATATCAATCAGATTCAGTTAGCTGTTGCCATGGTTATTCGTTTATGTTCAAGATCACCATTTTTAATCATTGGTTCGCTGATCATGAGTTTTGTGATTAACTGGCAGGTAGCACTTATCTTTGTGATTGTCGCACCACTTATTGCGTTTAGTATTTACTTTGTGATGAGTCATACAGCGCCTATGTATTCTCATATCCAGCATATCCTTGATGAAGTATCACTCATCACAAGAGAGAATCTTTCAGGTGTCAGAGTCATTCGTGCTTTTAACCAGCAGGATAATGAACAAAAACGTTTTGAGTCAACAACCACAAAACAAAAAGAAGAACAGATCATTGCAGGTAACCTCAGTGCTGTATTAAATCCAGCTACTACAATCATTGTGAACTTTGGGATTATCGCAATTCTTTATATCTCAGGCTTTAAAATCAATGCAGGTAGTATGACACAGGGAGAAGTCATCTCTCTTATTAATTATATGAACCAGATCTTACTTTCTATGTATGTCTTTGCGAATGTTATTGTGATCTTAAATAAAGCCAGTGCATCATACAAAAGATGTGCAGATGTATTAAGTCAGAAACCAGATATTGTCCAGGGAATCAATGAGGCTCCAAGTGACTATCAGAACCTTATTACTTATGATCATGTTTCATTCTCATACTATTCGGGTAATGCCTTAACTGATGTATCATTCAATATCTTTCCAGGTCAGACAATCGGTGTCATTGGAGGTACAGGTTCAGGTAAAACAACACTTATTAACCTAATTCCTCGTTTTTATGATGTCGCTGAAGGTGAAATCCGTATCAAAGACCTTCCTATTAAATCATATAAGTTCAAGGATTTAAGAAATATGATTGGTATTGTGCCTCAGCAGGCCACACTCTTTGGAGGAACAATCAGAGAAAATATGCAATGGGGTCATCCTCATGCCACTGATGAAGAAATCTATGAAGCATTAGAACTTTCACAATCAAAAGAGTTTGTCGATAAGATGACAAAAGGCTTAGACACTTATATTGAACAGGGTGGTAAGAATGTATCTGGTGGACAAAGACAAAGACTCACTATTGCCCGTGCATTAGTCAAAAAACCAGAGATACTTATTTTAGATGATAGCGCCAGTGCACTAGACTTTGCGACAGATGCAAAACTTAGAAAAGCTTTAAGTACGCTTAATATGACAGTTATTATTGTTTCTCAAAGAGTGAGTGCTTTAATGCATGCAGATTCTATTGTGGTATTAAGCCATGGTGAAGTCGTAGGACAGGGTACTCATGATATGCTTATGAATACATGTGATGTCTATCAGGAAATTGTTATGTCACAGATGGAAGGAGGACAGAATAATGAAGAATAAAAGTACTTTAAAAAGACTTATGGCATTCTGTCGTCCTTATCGTATCTATCTTGTAGGTGCATTATTATTTTCTACAATTAATATTATATTCACTCTTTTGACACCAATTCTTATTGGGAAAGCCATTGACCAGATGATTGGTTATCATCAGGTTTTCTTCCAGGGACTCAGTCAAAAGATCTTCTATATTGCATTCTCTGTATTGATGACTGCATTATTCAACTATTTCTTAGTTAGAGCATCTAATAAGATGACTTATGAAATCACAAGAGATTTAAGAACAGAACTCTTTAAACAATATCAGATCTTACCTCTTTTTTATATCGATTCTCATACACATGGTGATATGATGAGCCGTATGATTGCCGATATTGATCAGATTTCAGATGGTTTATTACAGGGCTTTACGAACCTCTTTGGTGGTATTGCGACAATTTTAGGCACAATTGGCTTTATGTTATATGTGAATGTCAAACTGGCTTTGATTGTTATTGTATTAACGCCACTTTCTCTCATTGTCGCAACACTTATTGCGAAATATACATTCAAGTTCTTCCAGGAACAATTATCTATTCGTGGAGAAATGAGTGGTTTTGTAGAAGAAATGGTAGGAAACCAGAAAGTCGTCAAAGCGTTCCAACATGAATCAATTAATGAAGAGAAGTTTGATGAAATCAATGATCGTTTATTTAAGAACGGTGTTAAATCACAGTTCTTAGGTGCACTTGCGAATCCTTCTACACGTTTCGTGAATGCGATTGTTTATGATACAGTATGTATCTATGGTGCCTTTAGTGTCATTGGTGGAGGTCTTACAGTAGGTGGTTTATCATCATTCTTGACTTATGCCAATCAGTACACAAAGCCATTTAATGACATTTCTAACGTATTTACTGAATTAGAAACAGCTTTAGCCTGTGCTGAGCGTGTCTTTAAGATTATTGATGAACCAGGTATTAAAAACCCAGAACATCCCAAGACTATTGATAATCCACAAGGTGTTATTGACTTAAACAATGTGAATTTCAGTTATACACCTGAAAGACCATTGATCACTGATTTTAATCTTTATGTCAATGCAGGTGAAACAATTGCGATTGTAGGACCTACAGGATGTGGTAAAACAACATTGATTAACTTATTAATGCGTTTCTATGATCCTCAAAGTGGTTCTATCTCTATTGATGGTATCAATACACAAACGATGGATCGTTCTTACTTAAGAAGTCTCTATGGTATGGTATTACAGGATACATGGTTATTTAAAGGTACTATTAGAGATAATATTGCGTATGGCTCAAATAATGCGACAGATGAAGAAATCGTTGAGGCTGCTAAAAAAGCCCATGCTCATAAATTCATTATTCAGTTAAAAGGTGGCTATGATGCGATGCTTGCAGAAGAAGGCAGTAACTTATCACAAGGACAAAGACAGCTTTTATCTATCGCAAGAATCATGCTCGCAAATCCACCTATGTTGATTCTTGATGAAGCCACTTCATCTATTGATACACGTACAGAAAGACAAATTCAGGATGCTTTTGATACAATGATGATTGGTAGAACAACCTTTATTGTAGCCCATCGTCTTTCTACTATTCAAAAAGCAGATCAGATTATTGTGATGAATGATGGACATATCATTGAACAGGGTAAACATGAAGAATTATTAAAGAAGAATGGTTTCTATCATAATCTTTACTATAGTCAGTTTGAAAAACCAGAGTAAATAAAAAAAGATTCCTCACGGAATCCTTTTTTATTAGCTTCTTCCTGTTACTGCTTTTCTTAAAAGCTGTTTATCAACCCAACGTGTAGAGAATCTAAAGTTCTTTTGCGCGAATACAAATGTGATTTCGTTATTTGTATTGAAGTTGATTTTCTTCATCTTACGATAATCGATAAGAAGACGACCTACAAGCATATTTTTTCTACCAACTAATACAAGGTTCGCAATCTGCATTGAATAGATGATTGAATAAATAGCCCATACACTTAAAGCGTTTGAAATGTAGTTCATTTTGTGAGCATTGTATGTTGAAATCATAAAAGCGATACAACCAAATAATACTACAAAATAAAGTACTGTAAGACCAATATAAAAAGCCTTACCTGCAGGACTCATACAGAATTTTAATGAATGATCTCTTTTCTTAGATTTAATAATAGTTACAACTACATTTACAATCATATATGTAAAGTAGAGACCAACGAGTCCAACAAGAAATGCAAGTATAATTAAAACCTGATCCATTCTGTTCTCTCCTTTATTCTTCTTATAATTATACATTGAACTGTTCAATTTGGCTATACCCTATTTGTATGGACAAATGAAAAAGAAGAAGTATAATACATAAAAAAAGGGGGAAAATGAAAATGTATACACTTCATTACACAATACAGAACGATCAATGCGACTATACAGGTCGTTTAAGAGATGAAAATATTTTTGTCTATTTCTCACGTCTAGCAACTGTAGATGGTTCTTTATCAGGATTCTATAAAGAATCAATGAAGGGAAAGTATGGTTATGTTGTTTCTAAACAGTCACTTATATTAACTGAACCTATTTATGAAGATGATGAAATTACTCTTACTACAAATATTGGACATTATTCTAATGTGATTTTTCCTCGATTCTACTATATAGAAAAAGAAGGTAGACGTATTGGTGAATGTCGTTCTATCTGGACTCTTATTGACCTAAAGAGACGTCGTATTACATCTCCTAAGCGTGCAGGATTAACTCTTCCTGATAATCCAGACTTGGTCAAAGAAGACCCAGAAACACTCTTTACGCAAGATGATAGACAATTAGTAAGTACTTATACTGTACCTTATAGTGATATAGATACAAATAGACATTTAAACAATACTCATTATTTACGTATTGCTTCTAACTTGATTCCCGTAGAAGCCTATGAAAATCATTTTATGGATTCTATTTCTATTAACTATAAAAAAGAAATACTCGCTCATCAGACAATTGAACTCTATCTCACTCATAGTGATGATACTTATATCATTGAAGGAGATGTAGAAGGAGAAAACTGCTTTATTGTGAAAATCCATATGAAGGAGTACACAAAATGAAAAAAGAACTTCCTATCATGATCTTTCATAAAGATAATCAAGACTATTATGGTGGAGACCAGGACTGGTTTTCAGATGAATGGGCAAGACGTGCAGGATGTGCAAGTGTTTGTGCTGCAGATATGGCCTGTTTCTATGAACATAAGCTAGATATCTCTTATCCGGATTTTCTAGAACTGATGACAAAGATGTTTAAACTCAATACGCCGGGTATTATGGGTTTCCCCTATTTCTATAAGTTTGCGAAGAACTTTAAGAAGTATATGAAACATATTGGTTTAGATGTAGAACCTATTTATCAGAAGATTACTGAATCTCCTGAACAGGGTGTACATTTTGTGAAAACAGCTATTGATCAGGGTCATCCTATTGGTATGTTGATCTTAACTCATGAAGCACAGATATTAGAAGAAGAAACATGGCATTGGATGTGTATTACTGGCTATGAAGAAACAGCCTCTGATACATCTATTATCTTCTCATCATGTGGTGAACGTGTATGTGTGGGTGCTTCTACACTCTTTAATAAGAGTCATAAGAATATTGTGAAGCTAGTAACGTTTGATTAAGGTGAATTCATAATGCGTAAGGAAACAGAAATAACTTTCATGCAGACGAGATTAATTCGACTCGCTTCAGAAGAGTGGTAATTACTTGTTGAACAGGTTATTCACATATTTAAAAAATATGATGTTCTTGGATATATTGAAATAGGTTATGGGATATTTGGTTGTGAAGGTGATGAAGCTGTTCTTGATGATATCACTGATTTCTTGAAAAGAAAGGGTGAGAAGATATGGTGAAACTTTCAAAGGAAAGAATGGATTATACCATAGATCTTCTTATTGCGATGGTGGTAGAAGAAATTGCGGAAGAAACAGGTAAAGATAGAAAAGATATATTGATTGATTTCTTGTCCTCTAAAACGGGTAAATTCCTCTACGATGAAACTACAAAACTCTGGTGGAGTGGACCTTCATACATAGCTGAAATGTATATGCAGGAAATAACTAAGTCATAATGAAAGGGGCTGTAACGAATAGGTAGTATTTACTACTACCTTGAGCGTTACAGCTCTTTTTCGTATATCCAAACCCAAAA